>JAWXCM010000387.1:0-13485 GCA_034408745.1 Bryobacteraceae bacterium | reverse complement strand
GGAAAGACTCACTGGTGAGGGCATGAAAGGCTCAGCATCGCACGTTACCAGACGTTACGCGCAGGTCGATCACTCCGCGAGAAGTTTTTGCGGAGCACAGGTGACGTCCAGCCCCGACCTGGACACCGCCGTATACACCGGCGGCGGTGGCATGGCCGTACCACCAGAAAGCGACAGCTGCTCCCGCTCAGTGTGCCGCCGCTGCGCCGTTTGTGGCAGGCGGTCCGAACCGCCTCGTCGGCATTCGCCTGCGCGTTTCCTGCGCATCGAGGCCGTCGTGATAGATGCGGTGGAGGTCTTCAAACACCCCCGGCCAGGCTCTGTCGCACGCACTCGCTCTGGCGGCTGCAGCCATGCGAAAGCGGGTGGCCGGGCAGTGCATCAGGGTTCGGACGCCCGACACGAAATCGCACCCGAGAAATCCGTCGATGCCGTCTCGTACTCCGGCGTGGGAACCAGTCTCGGAGTTCAGGATCACCGGAACGCCGGAGGACATGGCTTCCAGAATCACCAGACCGAACGTGTCCGTGAGAGACGGAAACACGAACGCATCCATACTCGCGAACGCATCGGCGAGCGCATCGCCACGCAGGACGCCGACCGTATCGGCCGTCTTCATGTGGGATCGCAGCCAGTCGCGCTCACTGCCTTCTCCCACCAGCAGTATTCGAAAGTCCGTCTCGCCGAGAGAAAGCAGTCTGCGTTCCAGCTCGGCCAGCGCGCGAACGTTTTTCTCCGGGGTCAGGCGGCCAACATAACCGATGCAGAAACGCGCATCCGAACGCTTCCGCCGGGCTGGTGTGAACATCTCCGTGTTCACACCATGCGCCATCAGGAACGCCGGACGTTTCGTTCTGGAGACCAACAGATCGACCGCGTCCTGATTCGGGGCGGCAACAAAGTGCGCGAGCCGGTAGAAGTTAGTAACTGCCCAGAGAGTCCCGTTGCACGCCCGGCCACTTACAAATGATCGCGCCGCATCTGGCAGGTAAGACAAGGTCGACTCGACGCGCCTCTGCGAGTACTCATGCAGGTTGGTGTGCCAGGACGCGACTATCGGCACGCCGGCCAGCCTGGCGGCGAGAAGTCCAAGGACGCTGACGTCACCGGGTCCGGTAATGTGCACCAGGTCCGGCCCAAACTCCCGCAGCTTCTCCACAACAATATCTCTGTGCCGGGTGAGAAAGGGGTCGCAGGAAAGGCCCGCGTCGACGCCGAAAGACAGCGGACCTCGCCGCAGCTCCAGTTCGTGCAACGACCCGCTCCGGCGAAAGCGCGTTTCCGTCCCGCCAAACGCACAGAACATAGGTATGCGGCTTCGCTCCGCATAAGACGCGTATTCACGGCAGAGTGTCGCCACTCCGTTCGATTCCTGGTAACTGTCGGTGAACAACGCAACTCTCAGACGCGGGCGCACGAAAAGCGAATCTCCTCGAACCGATCAATGCCAGCCGAGTATATAACTTAAATAGTCGCCATGTCTGTCCCAGGCATGTTAGTTAGAGTGTCGCCGCCACATGGGACGCCGGGGCCGCGTCCCGCTTAAAATAGAGAGAAGCGTGCATTTCCTTCGAGCCCTCTCCGTCTTTGCCCTTGCCTTCACTGTGCTGCCTGCGCAGACACAGGAGGCGTGGGCCATCCTGAAATCCCGCTGCGCGTCGTGCCACAACGCGAACCTCGCGTCCGGCGGCCTGCGCGTCGACACCCGCGATGCTCTCGTCCTCAAGTCCGTCGTCCCCGGCAGGAGCGCGTCGAGCCCGCTGCTGCAGCGCATCACCGGCGAGAAGCAGCCTCGGATGCCCCTGGGCGCGCCGCCGCTGCCTCAGGCCGAGGTCGCAGCAATTCGTAGCTGGATCGACTCCGGGGCTCCGGCGCCCGCCGCAGCCTCGACATGGGAAGCGAAGCTCGGGCTCGCCGGACCGGCGCGGTCCATCGACTCCGTGCTCGGGATCGGCTCCACCGGACTCGTCGGCGATTCGGTCTACGCCCGCCGCGTATACCTCGACCTCTGGGGTGTCCCGCCATCGCCCGCGCAACTGGATTCTTTCCTCAGGGACAAGTCTCCCGGCAAACGCGCTGCATTAGTCCGGGAATTACTCGCCGGCAGGAAGCAATTCGCCGAAAACTGGGTCAGCTTCTGGAACGATTTACTGCATAATGACGAGGGCGTCACCTACATCGGCGACCGGAAATCCATCACCACCTGGCTGCTGGCGACACTGGAGAAGAACAAACCCTACAGCCAGATGGTGCGGGAACTCATCGACCCTCCGGCAAACATGGGCTCGGAAGGCTTTATTGTCGGCGTGAACTGGCGTGGCGACGTCAACGCCAGTCAGGTGCCCGTGATGCAGGCCGCGCAAAACAGCAGCCAGGTCTTCCTGGGCGTGAACCTGAAGTGCAACTCCTGCCACGACAGCTTTATCAGCAAATGGAAACTCAAAGACGCCTACGGAATGGCAAGCTTTTTCTCGGAAAAGCCTCTCGAATTAGTCCGCTGTGACAACAAAACAGGTGTCATGTCGACGCCCAGATTCCTGTTTCCGGAACTGGGTGAGATGCCCCGCGGCAACGACGCCACGCTCGCCGAACGCCGCCGAGTAGCCGCCGACCTGTTCACAAAACGCGAGAATGGCCGCCTCCCCCGCACGCTGGTCAACCGGGTCTGGGCGAGGCTGATGGGCCGCGGCATCGTGGAACCCGCCGACGACATGGACGCCGAGCCCTGGAACCCAGCACTGCTCGACGCCCTCTCCGTCGATTTCGTCGAGCACGGCTATGACATCGACTGGCTGCTCACCACCATCCTGACCTCGAACGCGTACCAACTGCCAGCCGTCGCACTCCCTCCAGGCGAGAAAAGATACGTCTTCCGAGGCCCGCTGCATCGCCGCCTTACCGCCGAGCAGTTCGTCGATTCCGTCTCGGCCCTCACCGGCGAGTGGCGCGTTCTGTCGGGAGCAAAGCCGCAGCCCGGAGTCTACGCCCGCGACTGGCGTTTCAAGCCGTCGAGCCTGTCGGGTGCCCTCGGCCGCCCCGCCCGCGACCTCGCTGTAACGGAGCGGTTGAATGACCCGACCACACTGCAGATGCTGGAACTGGTGAACGGCGAAACCCTGTCCACCACATTGCGCGACGGAGCCAGGCGCATGCTGGGGCAACTCCCAGCCCAGCCGCCCGCCCCGCTCTGGGACAGCGGCGTCATCACCAACGCGACCGCCACCGTCGACCTCGACATCACAGGCATCGACAAGCTTCGCCTGCTGGTGGTCGACCGCGATTCCTACGATCCACTGCGGGTGAAAGCGGGGTGGATCGAAGACCCGGCGTCGCCGCTGCCGGGCATCAATGGCGAGATCACCCTGAAGGACGCGAAAGCCCCGGCCAAAGCCGTCCTGGTGAAGCTCCCCACCGAGATCGACCTCGACGTGAAAGGCCAGACGCGCTTCAAAGCGAAGGCCGGATCGGACGCCTCCACGCAGGTCAGCGACATCGCACCGAAAGTCCGCTTCCTGATCTTCCGGGGCGACGTACAGCCTGAGATGAAAGCTCTCACCGGAGTCACCGGCGAGCCGCCATTCACCGGCGTGCCGCCCGACACCGACCAGGTCCGCCTGATCTTGCGCCTGTTCCGCCACGCCCTCAGCCGAGATCCCGCGCCCAAAGAACGCGAGGTCGCAATGCAAATCCTGCGAGGTCAGAAAGACCCCGCGGCCGGACTCGAAGACCTGCTCTGGAGCCTCGTGCTCTCACCGGAGTTTCAGTATGTTCAGTAGACGCCATTTTATGCACCTGAGCAGAGCCGCGGCGCTGGCAGCAGCCGCCGGACGCCAGCCCGTGCTCAACGCCCAAACCCGCCCCGCGGCCAAAGCCGACACACTGGTGCTGCTCTGGATGGCCGGAGGCATGGCCCAGACCGAGACCTTCGACCCCAAGCGCTACACGCCTTACGAAACGGGCCTTGAAAGCAACCGCGTGCTCAGCACGTTTCCGCAGATCGATACCGTGGTGGACAACATCAAGCTGTCCCATGGACTGGAGCGCATCGCCAAAATCATGGACCGCGGCACGCTGCTGCGCAGCCACCGTGTGGGCGACCTCGGCCATATCCTCCACGCCCGCCATCAGTTCCACTGGCACACCGGATACACGCCGCCGCAGTCGCTCGCAGTGCCGCACATGGGCGCGATGATCTCCCGCACCCTCGGCCCAAAACACCTCGACATGCCGGCCTTCATCGACGTCGGCCAGAACCTCGATATCGGCGCCGAAAGCGACGCGATCAAAGCGTTCCACACCGCCGGATTCCTCGGCAGCGAGTTCGGCCCGTTCTTCATCCCCGACCCGTCCGATGCCGCTTCGCGCGTCCGCCCTCCCGTACACATCAGCTCCGGCCGTTTCGCCAACCGCTACGCGCAGTACAAGCGTCTGGTCGATGCCAGCCCGGTTGGCAAATACGGCAGCGGATATCAGCAGGAATCCATGCTGCGGTCGATGGAGAACGCGCACCGCCTGCTCGCCTCGCCCGCTGCCCAGGCCTTCGACCTCGCGAAGGAACCCGAAAAGACCGCCAAACCTTACGGCCCGACGCGCTTCGGACAGGGCTGTCTGCTCGCGCGCCGCCTCGTCGAATCCGGCGCACGCTTCGTCGAAGTCACTACCGAGTACATCCCGTTCCGCCACTGGGACACCCACGAAAACGGCCACACGCGAGCCCGTGGAATGAAGGAAGAGATCGACGGGCCGGTCTCGCAGCTCATCCTCGATCTGGAACAGCGAGGCCTCCTCGACCGCACTCTCATCGTGCTCGCCAGTGAGTTCGGCCGCGACATGATGACCGAGGGCAAACCCGGCAAGACCGTGCAGGATCAGGTCAAGGTGCCCGACCGCATGACCGAGATGAAGCACTACGGCATGCATCGACACTTCACCGAAGCGGGCAGCGTGCTGCTGTTCGGCGGCGGCATCAAACGTGGCCACCTTTACGGCAAGACCGCCGATGAACGCCCATGTGCCATCGTCGAGAATCCCGTAACCATCGACGATCTGCACGCTACCATTTATCACGCTCTCGGAATTCCGCCGAACCTGTCATACACCGTGGAAAAGCGCCCTTTTTATGTGACCGCGGACGGCAAGGGCAAACCAGTTTTGGATTTATTCTCGTAATTTTAAGGAGAACCATGTCGTTACCAGTTGCGGTTGTGGGTGTGGGTCGGATGGGTGTCATCCACGCGCTGCATGTGCAGGAACTGGCAAGGGAAGGGAAGTGCACCCTCGCAGCCATCGTCGACAGGGACATCGAGCGCGCCCGCAAAGTCGCTGACGGGCTCGGCGGAGGCATCCCCACCTTCGATTCCATCGGCGCGCTGATTGCCTCCGGAGTGGCCAGGGCCAGTGTCGTAGTGACGCCTACGGATGAGCATCGCGCCCACGCGGAAGAGCTGATCGCCGCCGGTCAGCGAATACTCCTGGAGAAGCCGCTCACAGGTGCGCTGGAAGGCGACCGCGAGTTTGCCGCGCAGCTCGACCGCCACCACCCCGACGCTGTGATGCTGGCCTTCCAGCGCCGCTGCGACGCGCCACTGCAATACGCGAAAGAATTAATGAAGAGCGGCATGGTGGGCCGCGTATTTAAGATTTATTCTTCGCTGGAGGACTCGAATCCCGCGCCGAATGGCTACAGCAGCCCCGGCATTTTGCCCGATATGTCGGTCCATAATGTCGACGAAATCCTGTGGCTCACGGGTCAGGTTCCGGTGCGTGCGCTGTCCATCGGCACGCGCATTTCCAGCTATCGGCGCACCACCTGCAAAGAGGACTTCGACGACGCACTGCTCTACATGTGGTTCGAAGGCGAGATGGTGGCGCAGGTGCAGGTCAGCCGTAACCACGTCTCCGGCTATCGCGTGGAGAGCGTCATCTACGGCGAAGAAGGACAGATCCACGTCGGCCGCTTCGACCAGCGCCCCTTCGATATTACGGTCGAAGCATATGGCCGCCGGGGCCGCGGTGAGCCACTCGCCTTCAAGGTCTTCAAACAGCGCCAGTACGAACAGCAGCCCCTGCCTGAATTCATCGACCGCTTCGGCGACGCGTACAAGAGCGAAGTGGCCGCGTTCCTCGACTGCTGCAACACCGGCGCCAGTTTCCCCACCACGCACCGCGACGGCCTGCGGGCCCAGGAAGTGATCTCGGCCGGCATGTCGACGATCATCGGACCCGGGCATGCGGCAGCGGTGACCGCATGACCAGACGTTTCTTTGGACTGACTGCCGCGGCCGCCGCACTCAGCCCGGCCGAGAATTCCAGCGACCTGAACCTAAGCCTCGCCGCCGTCACCGCCGATGCCGCGCCAGGCGCGCCGGTCACGCTCCGCGCCACCATCGAAACGCGCAAAGGCGACGTCAGCGGAGTGCCGGATATCAGCCCTGAGTCCGGCAACTTCGAACTCTGGCTCCTCAACCTGAGCAACGGCGAGCGCACCCAGTACACCGGCCCCGGCTGGAACGCCAGCGAAAGCAAGCCCGAATCCCACGTCATCAAAGCCACCGAACCGCTGGTGAAGGACCTCACCGTAGCGCTCCCGCCTGGCCGCTATCAGTTCAATCTGCAGTACAAAGGGCTGGGCCTCGACAACCCGCTCTACGCGCAGACCAGCCTGACGGTCCACCCGCCGGCCAGTGCCGCCGAGACCGCATGGTGGCAGGCATTGCAGGCCGACCCCGCCCTCGCGGAATCCCTCCAGCGCCTCGACTTCACAGGCCGCGACTCTGCCGCCAAAACGGCCGAGTCCCTCCTGCAGGCCCATCACCATGCCCCCCAGGCATCTGCCGCGGGCCTTGGACTCGGCAAGCTGTACCTTCATGGCCGCAAGGACCCCAACAAAGCGCTCCAGTTCCTGCGCGTCGCCGTTCAACTTGCAGCCGATTCCGGCATCCGCGCCCAGGCGCTGCTGGAAGCCTTCGACGCCCTCACGCAGTCCGGCGCCACCAACGAAGCGGCATCGGTGCTGGCTCAGGCCGCCGCGGAAGCAAAGGACTCGGCCCTGGTCCGCGAGATCCGCAGCCGCAAGCCCGTCAAGCCGAGCGCCCCTCCGCCGGCCCCCTGGAAATAGCCGCATGGACCGCGACGCGCAACTCCGCGCAGACGCATGGATCGGCGACGCAGTGCTGCTCCTCTACGCCCGCCGGCGCATTCTCAACCAGCAGGGCGCCATCGACGCGCCACAATGCACGCGCCTCACGTCCAACCAGTTCCTCTCCGCGTTCGGCGACCCTACAGCAGTCGAAGCTGGCATCGGCCGCCTCTACAAAGAGAAAGGCCTCGACGCCGCTTTCGCGTTCATCGAGGCCACAATCATCCCGTTATTCGAAAAGCGCGAGGCTCGTCAGAAGCCGCCGCGAGGTCGATAACCCGGCCTGCACTGCACCCTGAATTTCTTCGCCGAATCCGACGCCACTTCCACATTGATCTTGCGGAAGCCGTCGTTGGGGTTCGGCTGCGGATAGTAAGTGATGGTGTAGGAGTTGCCCAGGTCCTCACGGATGCTCTCGAAGGCTTCCACCTGCTTCTGCCACGTCTTGGCGAAATAGGCTTTGCCTCCGGTGCGCGTCGAGATGCGCTTGAACACGCCGCTCGAAATCGGATCCTTGTTGACCTCGTTCGTCGAGATCACGTAAATCGGAATGCCCTCGTCTTCCGCCACCGCGCGGACATCATCCGGCGCCACCATGCTGGCGTTGTCCGGACCGTTCGAGAACACGATAACCACCTTGCGTCCCGGGACCTTCGCAGCGTCGCGCAGCGTCAGCAGCAGCGCGTTGTAGAGCGCCGAATCGTCGCCCGCCACCGCTTTCCTGAGCCCGAAGATCGCGTCGTTGCGGTCCTTGCTCAGGTTCGCCGCGCGCGACAGATTGCGGCTGTAGGTGTAGACAGCCACCGAATCGGCGCGGTCGAGCCCGCGAACGAAATCGGCGATGGCGTCCGAGGCGTACACAAACCCCCGGTACATGTAGTTGCTGGTGTCGAACAGAACGAACACGTTGGTGCCGACAAACGCGTCGGTGGCACGTTCCTCGCCCTGCTTTGGAGCCACAGCTTCCACTGACCCGTCTTCCCGTACGTGTACGGGCGCCTTGTTGCCTTCGGCAAACGTGGAGACCTTCTGCACGATGCCGTCTTCCAGGATTCGGAAATCTTTCGGTTTAAGGCCGTTGACATAGCGGCCTTTGTTGTCGGTGACCGTGAAGCCGAGCACCACCATGTCCACTTTCACGCGGAACACGGGACGCTCCTGCGCCACCAGCCAGCCAGCCCCCAGCAGTGCGATCAGAGCCGTTCCTGCCAGCCCTTTTTTTGCCATCGATGTCACGTGCAGCTTCCTCCAGCGAATCAGACTGCTCAATCCTGCAGCGACGCTTTTTGCTCCGGGTTCGCCGCTAACTGCCGGCGGGAGCGCGTGCGTACATCTTCGCCGACCAGACGCAGTGAGCGCAACAGGGCCGGCCAGTCTTCCAGATGCGTGGCGAAGATTTTCTCCACCGTCATCTGCGTCCACTCCGGCACCACTACGTTCATCTGAGACGGCGGCAGCAACACATCGTGCGCCAGCGCCGCGTAAAACAGGACGTTCGATTCCCAGCTCTCGGCCATCAGCCGGCTGGAATATCCCATCAGCGTCGGAAAACTCCGTATCGACAGCAACTCCGGCGCATAGCTGCCCGCCAGCGTGGGCTTCGGAGTGCCGAACGCGTGGGAGATCGCCATCGTTGTCACCTGCTGCGGATAATCGGCCGACAGCTTGCGAATCTCGGCAGCCGGTCCCAGCGTGGTGTCCTTGTGGGCCGACATCCAGTCCGTCGCTACCTGATACATCTCAGACGGCGTCACCGATTCCAGCGCCTCAGTCACCCTCGCTTCCGCCAGGTCGGCCCTCACCTTCGCCACACGCACCGGAGGCGCATGCCGGTTCAGCAGGCTCAAAAACTCGTCGCGCTTCGCCGTATCCAGCGCCGCTTCGGCCACCAGCGTCTCGCCCTGGTTCAGCAGCAGCGAAACCCACTGCGTCTGCACCGGAGTCACGTTCCACCACCGCGGCACCTTCGAAGTCACAATCATCTGCGGCACCAGATCGCCCCAGATCAGAGCCTGTTCCCGGGACGGAATCAGGAAGTTCTGCTCGGATTCGGCCAGCGCATACGCAAGGCCAGGCAGCGAACCCACCAGCCGCCCGCCCGCGCTCGACGGCCAGCCGCTGCCGAACACCTCGGTCTGCTTCCACGTCTGCAGCGAACCCTGCAGGCCCAGGAAATCGTGCGACCGCACAAACAGCGGATTCGTCTGCAGGATCTGCGCCCCCGGCGGCGCATAGTGCGCGTACAGATAGCCCACCAGCGTGTCGCGAAGGAACGGCGCCAGTTGTCCACGCAGGTCGCGCAGCTTCTCCGGATCGTTGGCAGCCTTGTCGATGGCCGCCCGCAGATTCGTCTTGCGCTGCTGTTCAATGTGCTTCTCGGTCCAGTAGCCAAACGCCAGCGTGTTCTTTTCCACGTTGGACAGCGAGGCGCGCGGCAACTGGATATCGGAGATGCGCGTGGCCAGCCGCTGCAGCAGGGTCGTGTTCAGCCGCTCGCCTTTCGTCAGACTCTCAAAGTTGTCGGCCAGGCTGAACAGCGTGTCCAGCGAAACCAGCCGCTGCGATTCCAGCACCCGGATCATGCTCTCCACAACCTGCCTGTGGGATTCGGCATCCGGGTGGCTGCCCGTGCCCGCCAGCAAGTCGGTCAGCCGGTCTTGGGACGACACGTTCTCGGCCGTTTTCGTCGACGCCAGCAGCGCCTTCACGCCGCCGCGCCCGGCATCGAACACCTCGCGCGAGTTGCGCATCTTGCCAAATGGCGTCACGATGGCGGCCAGCGTGGCATCCGCCTCACCCGCGGGAATGCTGCCCTGACGGACGAACACCTGCCACAGCCCGACCAGCGCCTGCAGCGTCCCCGCGGCATCGGCCCTCAGCCCCATATCGCCAGTCGTCGGAATCGCCTTCGCCACGTCCATGAACTGCAGAATCGTCTTGTCGGAAAGCACCGGGGCTTCCGTGAAAATCGGATACTGCGCACTGAAGAACCGGTACTCGCGAGCCAGCCGGTCAACCGTCGCCGGCTGCAGCGGCGCGGACCGGTACCGGTTCATGTCCGACAGCGCCATGTAGATCTTCAGCGGCTCATTCTCCACCGCCTTGCGGGACAGCGCGAACAACGCCTCAATCAGTTCGTCGGGTTCTTTCCAGCCCGTGGCGGCCCTGGTCAGCTTGCCGTCGTACTTGCCATGCGGATGGTCGATGAACAGCTTCTTCCATACGTCGATTCCGCCCGGGATGTGCGGCCTGCCGTCCGGTTCCATCCGCAGCCGCTGCGTCAGCAGCATCAGATCCGTGCTCGCCCGGAACACCGGACGGGCAGGACCCGGACTGGTGATGCGCCCCCGCATCGCCGTGTAGAAGCGCTGCATCCGCTTCGGTTCCAGCAGGTACTGCTGCGTCGAGCCGTGGATTCGCGCGATCGCATCGTAGTAGCTCGCAATCCAGCCGTCGTCGCGTGTCAGGAGCCGCTCGTAAAATGCCGGGCCGTCCTTCGGATGTTTGCCAACCAGATCGTTCCACGCCGGCCATGCTTTCTCCCCGCCAGGCACCATCGCGACGCCGTTGCGGATCTCAAACATGCCGCCATAGAAATCCAGCACATGCGCAAACGCCTTCAGCTTCGTCGACGGCATCAGCTTCTTCAGATCTTCCGCGGTGGCAGGGTCCAGTTTGGACAAACCCAGGTACAGCCGGCAAATCTGCGGATCGGACAGGAACGCGTCGATGAACTCGCCGTTGTGCTTCTCCAGCGCGGAAGTCCAGTACTCGGTGCCGTACAGCACAGGCATTCTCGTCGGATTGTAGTTGTAGCTGAATGGCCGGCTGGTGCGGAGCGCCTGCTCCAGCTCGGCCAGCGGGAAGCCGGAATCGATGGTGAGAAATGCACGGGTCGCGTTCACGGTTTCCAGCACCACGTCGCTGCCGCAGCCGCCACGCATCCGGTACCCCAGCACGCGCAGCACGTCCGCCGTCTGCGACGATTCGCAGGTGTCGATTTTCAACATGCCCTGATTCGGCAAAGCAAGCTTTTCCAGCTCACGCGCCTGGGACAGGTAGCGGACCACCAGCTTCAGGTACTCGGTCTGTTCCAGAGACTCGGCGCTCGCCGACGCCTGGTAGCCGTTCGTCACAATGTTGCGGGCCAGCGCCGGCAACAGGTCGCCCGGATTCAGGTCGGGCGAGAGTGCCGCCATGCGGGCAAACGAACGGATCGGCCCGGGAATGCTGGCCATGGCGACTTCTTTCTTCACCAGCGGGCGAAGGCTCTGCAGGGTCGCTTCCTTCAGGTCGTCGCCGCCCGCCGCACGGTACCGTTCCGCGTGACGCAGCGCCGCTTCCCGTTCGCCCGCAATCAAATCGAGCTGGATTAGACGGCGCGACAACGTTTTCACCGCCGCGCCGGACGCCTTGCTCAGAATCTTCTCGTACGCGACGCGTGCTTCGGGATCGCGGTGACGGTCGAGGAAGTCGGCGTAGGCGGCCAGCCCGTCTGCGTCCTCGGAAGCGGCTTTTTGCAAGGCCTGCCGGGCGCCCAGGGAATCCCCCTCACGCTCCAGCAGACGCGCCTTCGCAACATCTGCTTCGTTTGCTTTTATGTACGGCGCGCAGAGGCTGCTCGCCAGAATAACGGAAAAGAGAACTCGCATGTATCCCTCTGGTCTGCTGGCTTAACAATGTACCACTTTTCCTAAGCTTTGCAGCGCAGGATCGCTCGCGGTTTCCGCAAAGTGGACCAGCTTTCGCCAACCTTCCGGTCAGACACCGGAACAGTCTGGATGTGATGCCGCCCGATGACTCCGGATTTCTGTATTTGTGCACAGTTCGCCCACAATGGCATAATCCCGGTAGTGTCCGCCTCGCCTCGCGAACTGGCCTTTGAGATCGTCGCCGAACTGCGGAATCAGGGGTTTGAAGCCTGGCTCGTAGGCGGCTGCGTACGCGATTTGCTGCTCGGGATTTCACCAAAAGATTACGACGTCTGTACAAACGCCACCCCGGCTCAGGTACTTTCCCTCTGGCCCGACTCCCAGCGGGTGGGCGCCCATTTCGGTGTGGTGCTGGTTCACCGCGCCGGAATTCACGTCGAGGTCGCCACATATCGCAGTGAAGGCGAGTACCACGACGGCCGCCGTCCCTCCGGCGTGCGCTTCGAGACCGATGTGCGGCTCGACGTCCAGCGCCGCGATTTCACCATCAACGCCCTGCTGATGGATCCGTTCACCAGCCAGGTGGCCGACCACGTCGGTGGTCAGGCCGACCTCGCCAGCCGCACCATCCGCGCTATTGGGAATCCGGAGCGCCGTTTCCGCGAGGATCACCTTCGCATGCTGCGCGCCGTCCGTTTCGCCGCGCGCCTCGGCTTCGACATCCATCCCGATACCGCTGCCGCCATCGGGCGGCTCCACCCTCTCGTACAGGACGTCTCGGCGGAGCGCGTGCGCGACGAGATCGTGCGAATTCTTACCGAAGGCGCCGCCCGCCGCGGATTCGAACTGCTCATGTACACGGGTTTGTTGCACACCGTGTTACCGGAAGTCGAGGAGATGCGTGGTGTCGAGCAGCCGCCCCAGTATCACCCCGAGGGCGACGTCTGGACCCACACCCTGATCATGCTGGAAGGCGTGCCCTCCGGGGCGCCGGCCGCGCTCGCCATGGGGGTGCTGCTGCATGATGTCGGCAAGCCGGGCACGTTCCGTATGGCCGACCGGATTCGATTTGACGGGCACGTCGAACTGGGCGTGAAGATCGCCCGTCAGATTCTGGCCCGCCTGCGGTTTTCGAATGAGGATGCGAGGCAGGTAGAGGCACTCGTCGACAACCACATGAAGTTCAAGGACGCGCCGAAGATGAAGGACAGCACCCTGAAGCGCTTCCTGCGCCTCGAAGACTTCGGCCAGCACCTGGAACTACACCGGCTCGACTGCGCCTCCAGCCACGGCTCGCTCGACAACTACGACTACGTGCAAAGCCGCCGGGAGGAGCTCGGGGAGGAACACATCAGGCCCCCGCGCCTCATAACCGGCCACGACCTGCTGGCCCTGGGCATCCCCCCCGGCCCCGAAGTGGGCAAGCTGCTGGACCAAATCGAAGACGCCCAGCTGGAAGGCCGCATCGCCACAAAGGAAGAAGCCCTGGCCCTCGTACCGAGACCGAGGGTAGGGCGCGAGACCTGAGCCACTGCAGACCACTGTCCTGCCCCAGGTGAGATTGTGAGCCACTGCAGACCACTGTCCTGCCCCAGGTGAGATTGTGAACCACTGCCAGACCACAGTCCTGCCCCAGCTGAGACTGTGAGCCCCTGCAGACCACTGTCCTGCCCCAACTCAGATTGTGAGGCCCCT
>JAWXCM010000386.1:0-35200 GCA_034408745.1 Bryobacteraceae bacterium | reverse complement strand
TGCGGTGACGAATGATTCGTTCGAGCAGGGAGCCGCGAAGGACGTCCTTAGCCTCGGGAAGACGCGAGGCGAGCCGGTCGCGTTTGCGGACAGCAGCTTGATGCTAGCTATGGCATCAAACCGGGAAATTCTGGAACATGCGATCAAGTGCTTCAACGATCCTTCGCGCCGCGAGGGTACCTGGCGCTTTACTCGGATGACGCACGGCTTTACGGGTATCACGGGGTCGAGCCTGGACGGTCGGGGATCCGGGCGTTCTATGAGAACTTCTGGGCTTCGTTTCCAGATTCTTCAGTAACGCTCGAACACATTATCGAGAGTGGGGACGAGGTGGTCGCCCGGTTTACGCTGACGGCAACGCACCAGGGCGCTCTGATGGGCATTCCAGCGACTGGACTGGCTGTGACGCTGACTGGGATCACGATTCTGCGTTTTCGTGACGGCGAGGTAACGGAGCGGTGGAGTCAGGCGGACTTCTTTGGGCTAATGCAGCAGATTAGCCCTGGCGGCGCCACCTAAGCGGCTGCCTGGTCGAGGTTTAGACTGGGAAGTGTCGGACAGAATTGTGATTATTGGCGGGGGGATTTCCGGTCTCTCTACTGCCTGGTACCTCGCCAAAGCCGGACTGAAGGCCACCATTATCGAGAAGGATCAACGACTTGGCGGTGTGATTCGGACGGACCGCATTGACGGAATGATCGCCGAGGCGGGGCCGGACAGCTTTATTACCGTCAAGCCCGCGGCCAGGGAACTCTCTGTCGAACTGGGGCTCGGGGACGAGCTAATTGGTTCCAACGACTATAAACGCGCTACATGGATTTGGCGGGGCGGACGGCTGGTGAAGATGCCAGACGGAATGACGATGATGGTCCCGGGCAAGTTCATGCCGATGGTCACCACTTCGCTGCTGAGCTGGCCGGGGAAGATCCGGGCGGGTTTAGATCTGCTGCGGCGCCCGACTGGCGTGGAACGGGACCGGTCCGTGGCGGAGTTTGTACGAGACCATTATGGGTCGGAAGTTTTGGATTACATTGCGGAGCCGATGCTGGCCGGGGTGTATGGCGGGGACCCCGAGGAGATGAGCATCGGGGCTGTAATGCCCATGTTTTTGAAATGGGAGGCGAAATACGGTTCCCTGACGAAGGCGGCTCGGGCGGAGGTAAAAGGCGGTAAGGCTGCTCTGTTTACGACGCTCAAGTCGGGCGTACAGACGCTGGTGGACACTTTGGTTGAGAAGCTGCGGCCAGAGGTGATTTACGGAAAAGTCGAGAAGGTGGAGAGGGGTTGGCGAGTTCGGGTGAACGGGGACTGGCTGGAGGCGGATCAGCTGGTTGTGGCGTGCCGGGCCCAGAATGTGCTGCCCGATCTGTTCCCTGCGATTCGGTATAACTCGGCCAGCGTGATTGCGATTGGATACCGGAAGTCGGATATCGGGCGAGATTTCGAAGGGTTTGGGTTTCTGGTGCCGAAGATTGAGCGCAAGGCGGTGTCGGCGGGGACGTGGGTGGGGAATAAGTTCGATCATCGGGTTCCGGATGACAAGGTGCTGATCCGACTGTTTACTACGGGCGACAAGGCGGACTGGCGGGCGGAGGTTGCGGAGAAGCTCGGGATCCGGGCGGAGCCTCTGTTTGTTAAGGAGAGCTACTGGCCTGACGCTATGCCTCAGTTTAATGTCGGGCACGACAAGATTGTCGCGACGATCAATGCGATGCTGCCTGATTTTCCTGGGCTGCACCTGGTTGGCAATGCGTACACGGGCATTGGGATTCCGGACTGCATTCGGATGGGGAAGTCGGTGGCGGAGCGGATTGCGATCAGCGTTTAACGGGTGACTACGTAGGCGGAGTTCTTTATTACTTCGATGCGATCAATCTTGTACTTGAGTTCGAAGGGGCGGCCTACCCTGGCTTCGGGGTAGTTGGGGATCAGGTAGTTTTCGATCAGGAAATCGAGGGCTGAGCCGGAAATCGGGATGCCTTCGAGTTCTACGCTCTTGATGTCGATTGTGGCTTTGCCGGCGCCGGAACGGACGGTGGCGGTGACTGCCAGGTCGTGCTCGCCCTGCAGCAGAGTGCGCAGGATCAGGCCAGGCGGGCGGCCGCTCGCGCTACGGAGCTTCAGGAAGTCAATGCGGGCTCGTCCGGTGGCAGTGTTGTTTCCTTCCAACGTCACCTGTGGATTTCGGATTCCGGCCGGCGCCACTACGGGCAACTCCTTCTGCACATAAGCATTCAGTTCAGCCTGGCTGAGAGGGATTCGTGTGCCTGGGCGGAGTTTCGCCTTCTCGATCTGGCTGAACTTCGTTTTGACCGAGTTGTAGTCGCTGGTGGTTGCCGCGGCAGCCGCGAACACGACGACGAGGGCGACCATTGTTCGCATACCTATAGAGATTCGATCACGGCCCGTCGCGTTTCGGCTACTTCTTGGTCGGTCATCTCCGGGAAGCACGGCAGGGTCAGGACTTCGGCGCAGTGTCGCTCGGTCTCGGGGAGACGGGGGTGGTCTGTGGTGCCTGCGGCGGGCTGCCTGTAGTCGGGAATGGGGTAGTGGATTTCGGCTCCGATGGATTTATTACGCAGGGTTTGGCGGAGTTGATCGCGTTTTCTTGTACGCAGTACGTATAAATGGACCACGTCCGATTTAATAGACGGTCTGCCTATAAAATCGTACCTGCCGCAAATTTCCCGGCGGCGGGTGTTCCATTGGTCAAGGTGCGGGAGTTTGGCCAGCAGGACGGCGGCCTGGATTTCGTCGAGCCGGCTGTTTCGGCCGCCTGCGATTTCGGCCTGATACTTGCCTGTCCAGCCGTATTGGCGGAGTGCTCGCAGGCGGCCAGCGAGGTCTGGGTGGTTGGTGACTACGGCTCCACCGTCGCCGAGAGCTCCAAGGTTTTTAGTCGGGTAGAAGCTGAAACAACCGAGTTTTCCCCAGTTTCCGGCGGCTCGGCCATGAAGGCGGGCGCCGTGGGCCTGGGCGCAGTCCTCGATTACGGGTACGCCTTTGGCAGCGGCGAGCACGTCGGGCATGGGTTCCATCTGGCCGTAGAGGTGGGTGGCGATGATGGCGTCGGCCTCCGGTAGCTGGCTAAGGTCCATGTGGGTGGAGTCGGGGAGAATGTCGACGTAGACCGGCGTGGCTCCGCAGGCGAGGATGGCGGTGGTGGAGTACATACCGGCGATGGCGACGGTGGCAACTCGCGAGCCTCGGCCGATGCCGATTGCGCGTAACGCAAGTTCGAGAGAATCCGTCCCATTGGCGACGCCGACGCAGTGTTGCGTTCCGAGGTATGCGGCGAAAGCGGACTCGAAAGCTTCGAGTTCGGGACCGTGAATGTACCAGCCCCGGTCCAGGACTCGTCGAATGGCGTCATTAATTTGCGGGCGCAGTAAAGCCGTCTGACGGCTCAGATCATTGACAAGGAGCACTGGCTACAATCTCACCATGAAACTCACCCTGGTTTTACTCATAAGCGTACTGACCGGTTTTGCCGCGACTGACACAGAGAAGCGCGTGCAGGCGGCGGCGACCGTTTTGCAGGAAATCATGGAGACTTCGGACCGCTCCATTCCGCAGGATTTACTGAACAAGGCGGAGTGCGCGGTTGTTGTTCCCGGGATGAAACAGGGCGCGTTTATTGTTGGCGCAAAGTTTGGACGGGGCTTTGTGTCGTGCCGGACTGGGAACGCCGGGTGGTCGGCTCCGGCGGCGATTCGAATTGAGGGCGGGAGTGTCGGGTTTCAGATTGGCGGGACGGAGACCGACATCATCATGCTGGTTCTGAACAGGTCGGGCGCGGAGAAGCTCATGTCGAGCAAGTTTACGGTCGGGGCGGATGCGACGGTGGCTGCGGGTCCTGTGGGCCGGACGACGGGGGCGGAGACCGATGCCTACCTGCGCGCCGAGATCCTGAGTTGGTCACGGTCCCGCGGGGCGTTTGCCGGTATTGCGCTGAAGGGTTCGACGCTGCGACCGGACGAGAAGTCCAACCAGGAGCTTTACGGCAAAGAACTGACGACCAGGGCGGTTGTGATGGACGGCACTCCAGTGAATGAAGCTGGCCAGCCGCTGGTGTCGGCGCTGACGAAGTACTCGGCGCGGAAATAAGGTTGAGGGCCTGGCCTCACGGGAGGTGGTTTACTTCGGCGAGGTCAGGCTTTTGGTGAATGTCATATCCTCTTCGAGGATGTGTGTATGCAGCCAACGTTTGAGGAAATCCATAGTCTCGATCGTTATGGAGACACGGCCGAGTTTGAAACTGCTCTGCAGGTTGCTGACTTCGGAGACCAGCTTGCGGTGTTTACGCTGGTGGTCGACAAAGCCGGTCCAGTTTGCCGCCGTCATCAGCCCTTCTTCGGTCTGGAAGTGGGTGACTGTGTAGGCGGCGAGACGGTCAAGGATGCTGCCGAGGACGTCGCGCCCCTTTCCCAGCTGCATAGCGGCGTTGAGTTCATTGATCAGCCTGACCATTTGCCGGTGTTGCCGATCAATCTCAGGCAAGCCGGTTTCGTATTCGTTCCGCCATTCAAACGCTTGAAGTTGGAGGGTCGGAGTCATTCATCCCTGTAGTGCAAACGGTAGGGAAAAATTCTCAGATGCCTACACGATCCAGTCGGTTGGCTCGGCTGTGGAGAGTTCGATCCAGCCCTGCGGCGGGAGAGCTTCCATCGGGAGGCCGTTCTGCCACAGGCTGATCTGGAACTTGACGTCGTGGCTCGGCTGGACTCCGAACAGGTGGAGCGGTGCTTTGATTTCGCACACTTTGCCGAAGGCGGATTCGAGTCCGTCGGAGGTTCCGTTCAGCGGGATGGAGCGGACGGTGGGCTGGTCGGCTCCGCTCGATTCGCGAGGCTGGATGGCGATGCGGATTTCGGTGTCCCGTCCCGTGACGACGGCGGCTTCCACGAAATCAAGCCTGAGAAAAAGATTGTGCGCGTCGCTTCCGTAGCGCAATTCCTGGACAAAGAACCGCTGGCCATGCATGGCTCCACTGCGGTGGTCGACGTGGTAGACGCCGGCGCCAAGCCACTCGAAGTAGCTGGTGACTTCGCCGTCGATCATTGCCTGGACTGGGCCGGTTGGAGGCTGATGGAATTCGGTGACGCTGAGCTTCAGGATGGGCCGGGAGAGCTCGTCAGGTGGGGAGAGTCCGAGGAGCGTGTAGACGTTGGCGAGATGAGTCCGGTAAAGCTGGTCGAAGTCGGGGCGATTGGCGGAATCGTGCTGAGGGCCGTACCACCAGTTCCAGTCGCTGCCTTCGGCAATGAGCAGTTCTTCGTGGGCGAGTTGACGGCGTCGCTCTGAGACTGTCTCCCAGGCGGGCGAATTTTTCACTCTGTCGTAGGTTTGGCGAGCCTTGAGGAGGTAGTCCCAGGCTCGGTTGTCCTCTTCGTCGCCGATCCAGACGTCGAAATTTGCGCCTATCCAGGAGCCGGGGAAGATGTGGTCGATTTCGTGGGGCTGGATGCGCGAGAGGGCCGCGGTGATGGTGAGTGCCGACATCGACTTGTCGTCGGTGATGCGCTGGTAAAGCTCACGGAGGAATGGTCGGCCGCTCTCTTCGTAGTACTCCCAGGCGTTTTCGCCGTCGAGGAAGATGGGAACCAGGGCGTCGTTGCCGCTGTTGAGGATGGGGCGGCAGTTCTCGCGGATACGGTCGAGGAAATGGGTTGCAGCCTCGTGCGCGCCCATCTTCGAGTAGACGAATCCTATGAGATCGCTAAGGTAGTGGTCGCGGAAGAGGCCGAGCATCTCGTGGCCGCCCTGCTTCCACTTGTAGGGTCGATAGGTGAGATTGGCGTCGGGGTGGGCGTTGAGGGTTCGGCCAAGGACTCCGTTGTCGGTGGCGAACCAGCGGTAGCCAGCTTCGGCGGCGAGATGGAGGACTTCATCCGACACTGAGCCTTCGGACGGCCAGAGGCCAGCGGGCGGCTTGCCGATCTTTTCCGTCATGTAGTTACGGGCCATGACGAGCTGTTCCTGGGCATCCTGCGGATAACGGAATCGAGGTGGGAGCGGAACGTAGGGATGCGAGACCTGGGCGATGTCGGTGTCGCAGAGCAGAGGCAGGATGGGGTGGTAGTAGGGGGTTGTGGAGAGCTCAATCTGACCGCGCGCCGCAAAGTCTCGATAAACGGGAATTACCTTGCCGATCACCTCGATTTGTTTTCGGCCGAGGAGACGCTGATCTTCGAGGGTGAAGTCGCGGCTTTTGGCGGCGAGGCTGCTGACGAACGGGTCGTGGGTGAGGAACTCCTCGTCGAACCAGGCGAGCTGGGAGAGGACCTGGAGGTCACGGAGGGCCTGGCTGTCGAAGAAGCGGCGGGCGCGTGCCCAACATTTGCCGGACGAGAGCCAGTTATCGAAGAGCTCGCCGTAGCGCTTGTATCGATAGATCATGCGCTGCGGGTTGGACTGAAAGAAGTACTGGAGAATGAACTCCTGCTCGGCCTGCGTGAGCTCTTCGGCAGGCTTGAGGGCTGCCCGGAGGAAGGGGTCGGCTGCGGCGCCGGATGCGTATTCCTCGATCTGAGCGAGCATGGAGGGCACCAGGTTGAACGTCTGGTGGATTTCGGGGAAGTCTTCCAGCACTTTAACCATGCCGTAGTAGTCTTTGAGCGCGTGCATGCGCGTCCAGGGGAGTTTGTACTCGCCAGTGACCAGGTCCTTATAGAAGGGCTGGTGCATGTGCCACAGGAAACAGATGTGAATGTGAGGCATCAGTGGGCGAAGAAGCTCCTTACCGGCGCGGGCGGTTCGGTGCCTCGAATGCCTCGCCAGAGGATGTCATTGAGTTCGTCGTCGTCGATCTCATCGGCTTCGGAGAAGTCAAGTTTGGCGGACCGAATGGCTTCGGCGGTCTGCGCGGGGTTTCGCCGATCGAGCGGGAACGTGGTGGGCGCGGCCTGCCAGGGAGCGGGGTTAGGCTCCTTCGAGAATGCGGCCCACATGGGTCGGGCTCCGGCGTCGAAGTGAGTCATGGGGCGGAGACCGAGGATCAGCTCCATTGTACGCAGCATAGACGTGGTGTTGTACATGGTGCTGTCGATGACACCGCGACGGGTGTAAGGGCTGAGGATGTAAGCGGGGGCGCGGTGGGCGTCGACGTGGTCGGGGCCATTCTGGGCGTCGTCTTCCAGCACGAAAATGGCGGTTTTAGGCCAGAATTTCGATTTGGAGACGGCTTCGACGAGCTGGCCGAGGGCCTGGTCATTGTCGGCCATCATGGAAAGAGGTGAGCGCTTGCCGGCGGCGAGGCCTGAGGTGTGGTCATTGCCGAGCCGCACGAGGGTGAGTCGGGGCATCTGGCCGGTGGCTTCGAACTGCTTCAGGTCTTCGAGGAAGTACTTGATGCGTTCGGTGTCGAGGTACTCGAGGTCGAAGCCGCGGAACTTCATGTTGGTTACTTTGGCGAGGATGGGATCGCGGACCTGCGCGATCTGGGCCTCGCCGGGGGCGCCGGGTTTCGGCGTGTTGGCCACCCAGTTGCCGTAGTTGCGCATGGTGACGCCGGCCTGAGCGGCGGCGGTCCATATGTAGCCGGCGGGCGGGCGGGAAGCGATGTCGATGCCAGCGTAGTCGGAGAGTTTGCGGCGTCCGCCGTAGCTGTTGGGCCAGAGCTTCTGGACGTAGTCGTTCGCGATGGCTGACATGGTCCAGGCGTGGCCGTCGGCGCTGACGTCGGCATTGACGAAGAAGTTGTCGAACAGGACGAAGTCGCGGGCGAGTTTGTGGTGGTTGGGCGCGGACTTTTCGTCGAACAGGGTTAGGCTGGGGTCTCCATTGCCTTTGCCGAGGCTGCCGAGAACCTGGTCGTACGTGCGGTTTTCCTTCACGACGTAGATGACATGCTCGATGGGTGCCGGGGAGCCGGTGATGTCGAGTTTCGCGTCGTTATACGGGGTATTTTTCAGCACTTGCTGCGACCAGGTATCGAGCTGCTCTTCGTTGAAAGGGTCGATGACGGACATGGTGCCGGTCTGCATCTGCGCGACATACTGGGCGTTTCGAGCGCCTCCGTGCTGCGGGCTGTTGCCCCTCGCAGGCGTCGGGCCCTCCGGATTCGGGTAGCTGCGGAGGCCGAGTCCGTTGAAGATGAGCAGGCGGTTGTCGGGGAGGGTTCGGACGCCTGTGGGGTACCAGCCGGTCGGGATGAAGCCGAGGACCACGGATGTGTCTTCGGAGACGTCGGCGACCGCTACCGTGTTTCCGTCCGAGCAGGCTACGTAGAGCCGCTTGTTGTCCGGACTGAGCGAGAGGGCGCTCGGGGTCATACCGAGGGGCTGTCGCGGCGTCATGGAGACGTTGATCGTCTCGCTCAGCCTGAGTGTTCGGTCTTCCTGAATTCCTACCGAGTAAACCGCATTGGTGTTGGCGGCAGCGACGAAGAGCCGGTGGGTGAAGGGCTCTTTGGCGGTGGTGATTACCATGTCGACGGGGTGCTGCCCGAGTCGCACCATGTTGAAGCGCTCGCCGGTCTCCGCTTTGTGCTGGTAGACGGTGCCGTCGGCCCAACTACTTACAAAGTACGTTTTTCCGTCCGGGTGGAACAGTATTCTGTACGGCCGTCTGCCGGTGGGGAATTTCTCGGTGACTGTGGCGGTGCTGAGGTTGATGAGGTGGATGGCGTCGTTGTGGAGGGCGGCGACATAGAGAAATCGACCATTGGGGGAAACGGCGACGTCGCCGATGAAGTCACTGACCTTGCGGGTGGCTTCGGGCGTGATGACGATGGTGCGTTTCGGGGTCAGGGTGCCGTTCTCGTACCCGAACTCGAAGACAGATGCCGTGGATCCGCCGCCGACGTAGACGTTTTTGCCGTCGGGTGACATGGCGAGTCCGAGCCATGCGTCTTTCACGGGCACACGGCCGGTTTCAGCCATGGTGTCGGTGCGGATGATGGAGATCGACGGGGGCCGGTAGCCCTGGTTGAGCACCAGCAGGAACTTGCCGTCTTTTGAGAGGACGGACGACATCGGAAACGTGTCGAGAGGGACCTGACGGCCGGCGGGGGTGATTTTCCAGCCGCTGTTGAGAAGGAAGCCGCCATCAATGGTGGGGCCTACCGTTTCGGGGCGCGGGCCGGTTTGCGAGGCAAGCCAGCCAGTGAGTACGGCAACCGCGAGGACTGTCGCGAGAGCTGTCGTTTTCATGTTCAGGTCCTTATTCGGAAAAACGCTGTGCGATGGGGAAGCGGCGTCCGATGCCGAAGGCTTTGGTGGTGACCTTCAGTCCGGGAGCGGCCTGCTGCCTCTTGTATTCGTTTCGATCAACCTTGTTGACGATATCGCGAACGAGGGCGATGTCGATGGTGAGCTCCTCGGCGATCCGGCGCGAACTCCAGGACTGCTCGACGTAATATTGCAGGATTTGATCGAGGAGGTCGTATTCAGGAAGGGAGTCCGTGTCCTTCTGATCGGGCCGCAGTTCGGCTGACGGCGGCTTGGTGAAGACGCTCTCAGGGATGGCATTGTTGTGGCGCCTGTTGGCTACGCGGGAGAGCTGGTAGACGAGCGTTTTGGGAACGTCGCTGATGACTGCGAGTCCGCCGCACATATCGCCATAGAGGGTGCAGTAGCCGACGGCAAGTTCGCTCTTGTTTCCGGTGGTGAGGACGATTGCGCCGAACTTGTTCGACATTGCCATGAGGGTGACGCCGCGGAGCCGGGACTGGAGGTTCTCTTCGGCGACGTCGGGCGCGCGTCCGGCAAAGACGGGGGCGAGCGTGTCGATGAGCGCCCGGTAGCCGTCGTTGATGGAGATCAGGTGCCAGTTGATACCGAGGCGGTCGGCCATGGCTTTGGCGTCGGTGACGCTGTGGTCGGAAGAGTAAGGACCGGGCATACCGACCCCGGTGACGTTCTCGCGGCCGACGGCGTCGACGGCGATGGCGGCGGTCAGGGAGGAGTCGATGCCACCGGACAGGCCGATGAGGACTTTGCTGAAGCCGCACTTCCGGATGTAGTCGCGCGTGCCGAGGACGAGGGCTTCGTAGGTGGCTTCTGTTTCGTCGGCGAGATCGGTATGGTCGTCGCCCGTGTTGGTGTCGAGGTCGACGTAGATCAGGTCTTCGTGGAAGGAACGGGCTCGGGCGAGGAGATTGCCCTGGGCGTCCATGGCGAAGCTGGTGCCGTCGAAGACGAGCTGGTCATTCCCTCCAACCTGGTTGACGTAGACGAGCGGGAGGTTGAAGCGCCGGGCGGTGGCGGTGAAGACTTGCTGGCGGAGCTCGCGCTTGCCGATGTGCCAGGGCGAAGCGTTGATGCTGATGATGACTTTGGCGCCGTGGTGGGCGAGTTCTTCGACGGGGTCGCGGTGGTAGAGGCGGTGCTCCCAATACTGCTTGTCGTTCCACGCGTCCTCGCAGATGGTGAGGGCGGCGAGGGTTCCGTCGATGTCGGCGATGGACTGGCGCTCGGCCGGTACGAACCAGCGGGCTTCATCGAAGACGTCGTAGGTAGGCAGGAGCATTTTGTCCTGCCGGAAGGTGAGCTTGCCGCCTCGGAGGATGGCGGCGGAGTTGGTGGCTCGCTTGCCGGTGGAGTTGCCGTTGGCGCGGCCTACGAATCCTGCGATGACGGAGAGTGAGAGGTTGCGGGTTTCGTGGGCCAGGCGGTCGAGCTCTGCCTGAGTTTGTTCGAGAAAGCTCTCTTTGTCGACGAGGTCGCGGGGCGGGTAGCCGTTGACGGAGAGCTCCGGAAAGACGATGGTGTCGGCGTTTTGTGATGCGGCATCGTGGGCTGCCGCGGCCATGAGGTCCACGTTCCGGCGGAGGTCTCCGACGGTTGTGTTGATCTGCCCCAGCGCTATCCGCATTGCGAACTTCTATTGTAGGCTGTGAGCCCGCCTGGTCGGTGCAATTGGTTACGCTGCCCTGGACAAGCTGGTCCTTTTTCATCCCTGCGAATCTGCTGTGGCGATTTGGCTGGCTGGAGTGGTTGGTTTGCTCGACAAGAATTTCGCGGCCATGTTGCCGCGGGTGGACGCCCGCGGCGCGACGGCTGGCGTAGAATAGCCACTATGTCTAATCAAGTCAGTGGAGCGGAATTCAAGGAACAGTTGCGCAGTGGACAGGCGAAGATGGGCCTGTTTGTGAACTCACACAGCCCGACGGTGGCTGAGCAGCTTGCGCACAGCGGCTATGACTGGCTGCTGGTGGACACGCAGCACGGCCCAATGGGATCGGAGAAGCTGTCGGCGATGCTTTGCGCGATTCAGAATGGCGGGGCGAAGTCGATGGTGCGCGTGGCGGGTTATCACGACCGGGGCGGGATTCAGCAGGCGCTCGACCTTGGGGCCGATGGCATCCTCGTGCCGTATATCAACACGGCGGAAGAGGCTCGGCAGGCGGTGAGTTGCGCGCGGTATCCGACGGCCGGGACTCGGTCTGTGTATTTCCCGCAGCGGAGCATGAACAAGGCCGGGTTGCTCGGATACGCGGGCAACGCGAACAAGAATATTATTGTCGCGCTGCAGGTGGAGACGGCGGACTGCATCACTAACATGGAAGAGATCGCGGCGCTGCCGGGTGTCGACATGCTGTTCCTGGGGCAGAACGATCTGTGCATGAGCATGGGGCTGTATGACAAGTACGAGTTTCCGCACATGTACACGTCGCCGGAGCTGAGCGCGGCTACGGACAAGCTGGTTGGCGAGGCTCGGAAGAACAATGTGATTCTGGGCGTGTTTTTGTTTGGGACGTCGCGCGTCGGCGAATTTCTGGATAAAGGCTTCACATTTATCAGCGTCGGGAATGATTTGCACCATATTCTTACGCAGGCCGGTGCTTATGTGAAAGATTTGGAAGAAATCGCGAAGTCGCGCAAGGGTTGGGCGAAGGCGGCTTCGGCTCTGGTTTAGGTTTATTACGGTTAAGCGATAGTCCGGAATTCCGGGGCTGGCGCTGTTGTTGTACTGCGCCGTCGCACCTGCTGCGCTGGCGCAATGGGTTTGCACTACAAACGAAGGTAACGCCCGTGTGCGGCCAACCGACATCACGGAGCTTATTCCCGAAATAGGTTTAATGTGCCCGTGTTCAGTCCCAGCTGTTACGGTCAACATTACGATCACGCTTAATGCGGATGTGACAAGCCGAACAAGCCCAAGTCCGGAAGCAGTTCTTCTTATTGACGAGGCATTGGAGCGGGTGCCGGGCGTCAATTTGATTCAGGCGGATAGGAGTGGCACTACTTCGAAGCAGATTCGCTTTCCCAATGTAGCGCTACCTGCCAGCACCGATGCGAACTCGCGACAGCTTCGAATCGCGAATATTCGTGGGGATGCGTCGACGATTCGCCTGGTGGATTCGGCGGAGTTCGCAGCTACGGTCCTGGAGTGAGGTGCGAGTTAAATGACGATTCGATTTGTCGGGCTGGTTTTTTCTTTTCTCTGCGCGGCAGCGTCTGCTGCTTTGGCGCAGACCTGGACCTGCATTGTTCAGGGCAATCCTTCGAGCCTTCGTTCCACTGGAGTTACGGAACTCACCTCCGATCTGCTTCTTCGCTGCGCCGGCTCGGCCTCCAATCTTTCTACGAATATTACGCTCACGATGAATGCGGACGTGACAAGCCGCATGAGTCCGGGCCCGGCGGCTCTGCTGATTGTCGATGACCAGTTGATTCAGGCGGATGCGAGTGTGGCTTCCGCGAGAGAAATTCGCTTTCCCAATGTAATGTTGCCTGGCCGCGGCAGCCCGGGGGAGAGACTGCTCCGATTTACGAATATCCGCGTGAATCCGTCGACGATGCCGGCAGGATCATCCACTGAGGTCAGTGCCACTTTTTCGGCGACAAACGGCATATCGGTCGACTTTCCGGTGGTGTCGCTGGGGGAGGTCAGTTCCGGCCATTCCTGGGATACGGTTCTGCCCAGTTCCGGTGTTCCATCGGGAACCTGTGCAGCGCATAACCAGGCGCTGCTGGCAAATTCCGCGGCGAGTGGCGGAGTTGTCGACTTTTCTGTTCGAATTGGGGAGTTCAACCGGCCGAATGTGTTTCGCCCAAGAGCAGACGGCTTTCCCGTGCCAGGGATTACGCGCGACAGCGAATCAGGGTACTACAACACTTCCCTTCCCGCTACAAACGGACTGAACAGGCTTGGGCTGGCGGACTCCGGCACACGCCTCAGACTGGAATTCAGGAGTATCCCCGCGGGCATGAAGCTGTACGTCACGACCGGACCGGTGGAGGCGAGCACGACAGGTCAGGTGGGCTGGCTCCGGCTGGTGACCGGTGACGGAACGCCAGTTGCGCCAACTACCAGCGCAACGTGGAACGGCAAATCCTACGGCATCGCGCCGGTGGACTCCTCGTCTCTCAGCGCAGAATGGGAAGTAACTGGCAGTAACCCCCACAGCAATGAAAGCTACCTGTTTGGTGTTGTGGCTGCGTATCCGAACGGATTGGCTGCGGCGAATTTACCGAAGATGGAAGCGATGCTGGGTCCGTCCTCGACTACATCGCTGGTGCCTCGGTTCACGTCGGGCGGTGCGGCGGCGTTTCTTCCGCTGAGTCCGTGCACGGCTGGAATCGATCTGATTCCAACGAGCGTGTCGTTTGTTGGCAGTGTGCCAGGGCTTGCCTTCGAACCGAAGGTTGGGCTGGTGAATCGAGGCTCTTTGTCTTCCGGTCCCTTCGGGTACAGCTTGCGCGTCACTTCTACGACTGGGTCAGGGGGAACCGAGGAGTACGGCACGTACAACGGATCAGTGGACGGGCTCGGGCCAGGAGAGTATCGGTTGGTGACGGCGCGCTACCGGCCCTCTGCCTTTTCCGCGCAGGTTGCACCAAGTCGAGGCGCGACGGTTACGGTTACTGTCGATCCCGCACAGCAGATCAGCGAGACTGACCGCACGAATAACGTCTTCGTCAGCCAGTCCGCCGGCGTGACTTGCTCGACTTCGCCTTTCGGGAATGTGGCTGCGTCGGCAGCGGGCGGGACTTACCCGCTTCCGCTGCTGAACGATTCGGGATGCCCCGTCTGGGCCCCGGGCCCGATGGCCGCTCCCCCGTGGGTTGGTCTGGCTGGAAGCGGAACCGCTTTTGAGTTGGCTGCGAATACTCAGCCCTACTCCCGCTCGACTTTCGTTTTTCCGCCGTCCAGCTACGCCTGGTTTCAAGTCCAGCAGGCTTCAGCCGATCCGGGCTGCTCCACTGCGCTGGCTTCAGGAGATTTGTCGACAGCTCCGGCCACTGGAGCGGTTCGGACACTGATGATTCAGACCGGGGCAGGGTGTAAGTGGTCAGCGGTATCGAACACCCGTATGGCGTCGCCTGCTGCCATTACATTTACCGGACCTGGGCCGTTGCCAGTAACGATTCGGCCGAATTTCAGTTCGAGGTCCCGGCAAATACCGGTGGCTGTGGGGACGTGGTCGGGGATTATTCCGCAGGCGGGGAACAGCCGGCCGGCGGCAGAGCGGCTGGTTCAACTGGTTTACCACAACTTCTTTGGACGGCTTCCGAACGAGACGGAAATCGCGACACAGGCGGCAGTGGCGCGGTCGACAGGCGAACGGGAATTCTTGATGCGCTTTCTCAATTCTGACGAGTTCGATTTGAAAAGCCGCTACATTGCCGGCCTGTACGTCGGACTGCTGGCGCGGGATGCGGAGTATAACGGGTTTGCTTTCCAGCGAGATGCGCTCATCACAGGTATTGCCAGCGCTCCGCAACTGGTAAGCAACTTCCTGACTTCGCAGGAATATGCTCTGCGGTTCGGGCTGCCAAACAACGGGGACTTCGTGCGGTTGCTGTACGCCAATATCCTGCTCAGGACACCGAGTGAGGCAGAGGTCATCGGACACGCGGCGAACCTGACGGCGGGGCAGTCGCGGGCTCAACTGGCCAGTAACTTCCTGAGTTCGCCGGAGTTTCGTCTGGGCGCGGGTCCACGGTTGCTGGGGTTCCTGCTTTATGCGGGCATTCTGGGCCGGGAGGGCTCTCAATTCGACCTGGATGGCGCGGCCAGCCTGATCTCCCAGGGTTTGCTCAGCACAGCAATTGCCCGACTGGTGGATTCGCCGGAGTTTGCGGCAACCGTCCTCGAATGAGGGGGTTGGATAGACTGGAGTCGTGACCGAAGAATTGCCTCTGCATTCGCGAACTCCGGCGGAGTGGGGGCACAGTGTTCTCACTGACCCGATTGCGCTTCTGATCGACCACGCCTTCTTGGAGAAGAAGGCCGCGAACAACGCCATGGACATGATGACCCGATGGCCCACCGAGTGGGTTCCGGGCTGGGTGGAGACGATGACGGCGGTGGCTCGGGATGAGGCGGCTCATCTGGCTCAGGTGACGCGGATGCTGATGGCTCGCGGCGGCCGGCTGGCGCGTCAGCACAAGAATCCTTATGCGAACGGGCTGCGGCTGTTGGTGCGGAAGGGCGAGGCGGCGGAGACGATCGACCGGTTGTTTGTCTCTGCTCTGATTGAACTGCGGTCGTGCGAGCGGTTCGCGGTGCTGGCTGAGGCTGCGGCTGAGGTGGATGCGGAGCTGGCTACCTTCTATAAGGCTCTGTACCAGTCGGAGATGGGGCACTATAAGGTGTTTTTGCGGCTGGCACAGCGGATCCAGGACCGGGAGATTGTGGACGCCCGCTGGCAGGAGATGCTGGCTGTGGAGGCTCAGGTTTTGGCGGCTCAGGCTCCGGGGCCTCGGATTCACTCGGGGGTTGAGGTGAAGGCGCTCTGAAATTGGTTTCGACCATAGAAAAGCCCGGCGATCGCTCGCCGGGCTTTCTGTTTTTGCAGACAGCGCGACCTGGAATTGCAGACGCATCAAGATCTGCATGCTGCGGGGGTCGCGGGCCGCAGTGACTGCGCCGAAGCCGTTGGGGTTGATCCAACGGGCAGTGGCCGAGTCGTAGCGGGGCAGGTTGGTTACGGTTGCGTTGGTCAGACCACTGAAGTTGATGGTCCGGCCGTAGTCGGAGAACTGCGTGTGGTTGAACACGTTGAAGGTGTCGGCACGGAACTGGAGGCTGGCCTTTTCCTTGATGGAGAACGCCTTCTGCAGGGAGGGGTTCCAGTTGTTGATGCCGGGCTTAATGAAGTAGCGGTTCGGGGCGTCAAGGCCGATGGAGCCGACCTGCGGCGGCCGGAACGCATCGGGATTGATGTTGAAGTACGGGCCGCCGGCTACGCCTTTGGTCGGGTCGCCGACCAGCGACACACGAGCGCCTTCCGTGAAGGAACCGGTGAGTTGCTGGTTGTTGGTGCCGGGAATGCTGAAGCCGATGTTGTCGGGCTGTCCGGACTGGATCTGACTGATACCAGAGAGCTGCCACCCTCCGAGCACAGCCTTGCCGATGGTGTTGTTGCGGAACAAGGTGGGGATTTCACAGATGAAATTCAGAGCCATGTTGTGTTTCCGGTGGAAGTCGGCGAGACCGTAGCAGGCCTTCCGGTTGTTGTTATCGATGCGGGAGAAGTCGCCGTCGCCGCTGGCGGTGGTGAGGGCTCGGCTCCATGTGTAGGCGAGGTCAAAGAAGAAGCCGCTGGTCATACGGCGGTTGACGCTGACCTGCAGGGAGTTGTAGTTGGCGTTGGCGTCGGGCCGGGAATCTTCTAAAATCCTGCCGCCCAGAAAGCGCTGTGGCCCCGGGCGGTGGCTCCGGGCCGGGATGGTGCCTGGATAATCGGGTTACTACTGGTGACGGATAAACGTGCCGTCGTTCAACTCGCGGACAGCCTGCCGCAACTCCTCCTGCGTGTTCATGACGATGGGTCCGTACCAGGCGACGGGCTCTTCGAGCGGCTTGCCGGAGACCAGCAGGAAACGAATGCCTTCCGGACCGGCGTGGACTACAATCTCATCACCCCGGTCGAAGAGGATCAGTGAATGATTGCCGGCATCGTAGACCGGTGCTGCTTCAGGCTTCGCGGCCTGCTCTGTGAGCACAGCGCGGGGCGTGGAGGAGTCGCGGAAAGTGCCTGCTCCGGCGAACACATACGCGAAGGCGTTACGGGTGGTCTCCACCTTGAGGCGCTTTGTTTTGCCTGGAGGCACGGAGATGTCGAGATAGTTCGGGTCGGCGGCCACGCCCTCAACCGGACCCTTTTTGCCCCAGAACTCGCCACAGATGACGCGGGCGCGGGTGCCGTCGTCCTCGGTGACTTCCGGGATGGCGGCGGAGGGGATGTCCTGATATCGAGGGTCCGTCATCTTCTTCGACGCCGGAAGATTGGCCCAGAGCTGGAAGCCGTGCATACGGCCCTTTGCATCGCCGCGAGGCATCTCCTGATGGAGGATGCCGCTGCCGGCGGTCATCCACTGGACGTCACCGGCGGTCATCTCGCCGCGGTTGCCGAGGCTGTCGCCGTGTTCGACCGTGCCTGCAAGCACGTAGGTAATGGTCTCGATTCCACGGTGGGGGTGCCATGGAAATCCGGCAAGGTAGTCCTTCGGATTTTCATTGCGGAAATCGTCGAAGAGCAGGAAGGGGTCGAACTCCTTCGTATTTCCGAAGCCGAAGGCTCGCTGCAGTTTGACTCCTGCGCCTTCGGTGGTGGGTTTGGCTCGAATTACTTCTCTGACAGGGCGTAGGGACATAGTTCTTCCTCAGTGCATCCTTTGAAGCATCGGTGCGTCGGAAATACTTCAGGCTTTGATGAACTGAAGATCCAGCGTGATGGTGATGTCCTCTCCGACGAGAATGCCGCCCGCTTCGAGGACTGCGTTCCAGTGGAGTCCGTAATCCTTTCGGTTGATCTTCGTATGCGCAGACATGCCGATTCGGGTGTTTCCCCAGGGGTCCTTCGCGACAGGGCTCGGGCCTTCTACTTTGAAGACGACTTCGCGGGAGATGGCATTGATCGTCAGATCGCCGGTTACATCGAGTTCGTCAACGCCGGTGCGCGTCACCTGCTTCGAATGGAACTTGAGGGTGGGGTAGAGTTCGATGTTGAAGAAGTCCGGGCTCTTCAGGTGGCCATCGCGCTGGGCCTCGTGGGTGCTGACGGTAGAGGCGTCAATGGTGGCTTCGACGCTGGATTTGGCGATGTCGCTCTCGTCAAGGGTAAGGACGCCGGCCAGACCGGTGAACTGGCCCTTCACGTTGGAGATCATCATGTGTCTGACCTTAAACTCGGCGGCAGAGTGCGCGGGGTCGAGGTTCCAGGTGGAGGCGGTAGTCTCGGGAGTCTGCGATGTGACGGTCATAGGATTCGGTTCCATTCTGTCTGGCTTGGATGAACTAAAACGAAAATCGTTGCAACGAGTATTGGTCTGCGAAGAGGAAACCCGGTCGGAGGGCTGGTCGCGAACCTCGGCGGCCATGTGTCTCAACGCCTCCTGCTGAGCTTCCCATTCCGGCAACAGTGTATATCACTGGCTCCGGGCAGGACCCGATCGGTACGTCGAAAAGAACTCCGCAGCCTTCTGGCCGGTGAAGGGCCACGGCAGTCATGCTACGCTCGGAAACACTTCTTTCTTAGCCATGGCCATGAGCGAACTGCCGACCGCGCAGGCCGGTTAACCGGGATCGCCGCGACCGTTTATCTGGTACTGTCTGGTGTCGCAAACCTGCTCTGGATGCGCCGCGGCGGCGTGGATATGCGTGGCCCTGGTGATCCGTTTATCGCGCGGCCCAGGTGCCCGCGAGCTTTCTCTCGCCACTGGACGAAGAGGAAGTGGGAACCCGCCCTTTTCGGCGGTAACTGACTTATTAAGCTCACAGCGGAACGCACTTACCGGCTCCGCTTCTCCGCCGCCTCTTTTAAATACTCCGTGAATGCTTCTATAGCTTTCGGCAGATATCGGAGTTGCAGGCGGATGTATCCCACCTTGCGGCTGGCCTTCGGTTCGATCTCGATGAGCCGGCAGCCCTCGCTCAAACCCCGCGCCATATCCGGTACGATACTCACGCCAAATCCGGCCCGGATTAATTCAAAAATCGTCAGGAGCTGATCCGCCTCAAACTGTCCCGCGAAACGGGTCTTTGCGCGGGCGCACACCGCGAGCGTCTCGTCCCTCAGACAGTGACCGTCCTTCAGAATCAGCAGCCGTTCTTCGGACGCCCGGCGAAGATTTACCTTGTCACTCAGCGCCAGCGGATGGCCCTCCGGAACCGCCAGATAAAGGGGGTCGCGGAACAATACCCTGCCCACAAGTCCGGCGCCCTCCGCCGGGAGGCTTAGCACCGCAATGTCGAGCATCCCCCCAAGCACCTGTTCCACCAGCTCCGCTTTCTTACCCTCCCGAACATGCAGATCGACCTCCCGGCAGCGCTCGGTAAAACCCTTCAGAAGCGGCGCCAGAAAGTAGGGCAGAATTGTGGGAATCGCTCCCACGCGCAACGGACCGCGCACCCCTTCCCGAACCCTCTCAAAATGTTCCGGTATTGCCGCTGCGTCCTCAAGCAGTGCCCGCACCTTACCGAGAATCGCTTCGCCCGGCGGCGTCAGCTCCACGCGACGGTTCAGCCTCTCAAACAGCGATGCTCCGAGTCCCTGCTCCAGCCTTGCAATCTGTTCAGAAAGTGAGGGCTGGGAGATCCCCAGTTCTTCGGCCGCCTTCGTGAAACTTCCCGCCCGTGCCACCGCGCAGAAGTAACTCAGCTGGCGCAAATCAAATCCGAGGGCGCGTCTTTTTTTCTGATTCATAGGCATTTCCGATCAGCCCGATAGCCTTGATCGTGTTGACCTATGTCAATTCTAAACGTACACTCGGACCATGCAAACGTCTGGAAGTTCCCGGCTTACCGCGCTGGCAGTGGCAACACTCGTGCTCAGCAGTGTTGGCAGTGCTCAACAGCCTCAGTCGAGCAAATTCTGGTGGCCGGAGAAGCTCGACCTCTCACCACTGCGGCAGAACTCCGCCGAATCCAACCCGCTCGGGAAGGATTTCAACTACGCCAAAGCCTTCGCCACTGTCGATTTGAAGGCGGTCAAGCAAAACATTAATCAGGTGATGACCACGTCGCAGGACTGGTGGCCAGCCGACTATGGCAACTACGGGCCGTTCTTCATCCGGATGGCGTGGCACAGCGCCGGCACCTATCGCACGCTGGATGGCCGAGGCGGTGGGGATGGCGGGCAGCAGCGATTCGATCCACTCAACAGCTGGCCGGACAACGGAAATCTCGACAAGGCTCGCCGCCTGCTGTGGCCGGTGAAGCAGAAGTACGGCGCAAATCTGTCATGGGGAGACCTGATGGTCCTGGCGGGCAACGTCGCACTGGAGAACATGGGGTTCAAGACCTTCGGGTTTGCCGGAGGCCGTGCGGACGACTGGGAACCGGAACTGATGTACTGGGGGCCTGAGCAGAAGATGCTCGATGACAAGCGCTACAGTGGCAACCGGAATTTGCAAAGACCGCTGGCCGCTGTCCAGATGGGACTGATCTACGTGAATCCGGAAGGCCCTAACGGGAACCCCGATCCTCTGGCGGCAGCCAAAGACATCCGCGACACCTTTGGCCGGATGGCGATGAACGATGAGGAGACACTCGCCCTTATTGCCGGCGGCCATACGTTTGGCAAGGCTCACGGTGCCCGGCCTCCGGCGAATTGCATGGGAGCCGAACCCGCGGGTTCCAGCATTGAGAAGCAGGGAATCGGATGGGAGAACAATTGCGGCAAGGGCAACGCCGGTGAAACGATAACCAGCGGGCTGGAAGGCGCATGGAGCGCCACTCCCACCAAATGGTCGTCCCAGTATCTGGAAAACCTGTTCGCGTTTGAGTGGGTTAAGACGAAGAGTCCCGCTGGAGCCACGCAGTGGATTCCCTCTGAAAACAAGGGTGCCAGCCTGGTTCCCGACGCACACGATCCGTCGAAGCGTCACGCCCCAATCATGTTCACCACCGACCTCGCGCTCAAAATGGACCCGAGTTACCGGACAATTGCCATGCGGTTTCGGGAAAATCCGGAAGAATTCCGCCTCGCGTTTGCGAAGGCGTGGTTCAAGCTTACTCACCGCGATATGGGTCCAAAGGCTCGCTACATCGGCTCGGAAGTTCCCAAAGAAGATCTGATCTGGCAGGACCCGCTGCCGAAGGCCGCGTACAAGCCGGTTAGCGCAACGGATATCGCGTCGCTGAAGGCGAAAATCCTCGCCTCCGGGCTGACCGTTCCCGAGTTGGTTCGAACGGCGTGGGCCTCCGCAGCTTCCTTCCGTGGCAGCGACATGCGAGGTGGCGCCAACGGTGCCCGCCTGCGCCTGGCTCCGCAGAAGGACTGGGAAGTGAATAACCCGGCTGAGCTGGCGAAAGTGTTACCGCGCCTGGAGAGCATCCAGAAGGAATTCAACGGCGCGGCTTCCGGCGGCAGGAAGGTCTCGCTCGCAGACCTGATCGTCCTGGGCGGCAGCGCCGCGGTCGAGAAAGCCGCAAAGGCTGCCGGCTACAACGTGCAGGTTGCGTTTGCGCCGGGCCGGGTGGATGCGGCACAGGATCAGACGGATGCTGCTTCGTTCGCAGCGCTGGAACCCGCGGCCGATGGTTTCCGCAACTATTACAAAGCCGGGCAGACGCTCTCTCCAGCCGAGATGCTGGTGGACCGAGCGAAGATGTTGAATGCCACGGTTACCGAAGCGACGGTTCTGATCGGGGGCATGCGTGCTCTCAACGCCAACACCGGCGGCGCCGCACATGGTGTCCTCACGAGCCGTCCCGGCACGTTGAGCAACGACTTCTTCATGAACTTGCTCGACATGTCGACCAAATGGAACGCGTCAAAGAACGCGGAGGGACTTTACGAAGGAGTGGATCGAAAGACCGGCAAAGCGAAGTGGACCGCCACCCCGGTCGACCTGATCTTCGGCTCGAACTCCGAACTGCGCGCCGTGGCCGAGGTCTACGCTTCGGCTGACGCGAAGGAAAAGTTCGCGCAGGACTTCGCCAGGGCATGGACGAAGGTGATGAATCTCGACCGCTTCGATCTTCGCTAAAAACCGGCGGGGGTTCCAAAGCTCAAAGCGTGATGAGATGGCGGCGTGCCCAGCGCCGCCATTTTCTGTTGGCGAGGCCTGCGCCTCAGCGGGCCTGACTGGCGCTGTCCAGCGATTTGCGCAGTGCCTGCGCTTCCTGCAACATAAGCCGTGCCGCTTCGAGGGTGGCCGGATGGTCCTCCTGAACGGGCCTCGAGACCGCGGCGGGTTGTGGCTGGCGATCCGCAGTGCCGCCCAGACCCATCTCGCGATAGTGGCGCAGACGGTCCAGTATCCGGTCGCGAATTTCGGCGGCATTGGCAACTCCGGCGAAAGCCGCAACGTTCCGTTGCTGGATCCCTTTGTGGCCGGGCTTTGCCTCCGCGCCTCCTCCGCCAGCCGAGTGCACTTCCACATCGGCGATGCCGAGCACGTTCTGCAACGGCCCGGAGCCGATTCGGATTTCCTGAATGTTTGCGAAATTCATGGTGAGTTCCCGCACGGTCCAGACGCCGTGCCGGATGCGCAGACTGCGGTCGGTGAGGATATACCAGTGCAGGTCGTACTCCAGGCGAAGGGCGAGATACGTGGCGATCCAGATCACGGCTGCAATGGCAAGCAGAACGATTACGCCTGCCTCAAATGCGCCGTGCGCCCATGCCGGGGCACGGCGTAATGCCTGGCCCAGTACGTACAGAAAGGCCAGCAGGCCCGCGGTGGAGATGCAACAGGTGAAGGCCCAGAGCAGGAGTTTCCAGCGGTAAAAGTTCGCGCCGGCGCGGAAGCGCAGCACCGAATCGGGCGCGCCTTCCGGAGCATCGGGCTCGGGCGGAACCCGGAGCAGCCGGAGCAGGAGTCGGCGGAGAGCATCAGCCATTGGCGCGTGGCTCCTGTTGTGGTTGCGGAGCGGTAGCCGCCAGATTCAGGCGAATGGCACGGAGTTCGTCGGCAACGCTCTGCAGAACCTGGACGAGCTCGCCGGACGCCGCGCCATCGGTTTCCAACAGCCTGGGTTGAGGGGCAACGCCGCGCGCCCCGCGCATCCGCGAGTAAAGGAAGTCGCGCATGGCCATATGGTCGGCGAGTCCTTCGAGGGTCATGTGCGCGCCGGAGGTCCCGGCTGCGGTCTGAATCTCAATTCGCGCGAGTCCGAGCATCCGTTCGAGGAAATTGGACTCGACATGGATGTCCTGGATGCGGGAGTAGTTGAGGATCACTTCGTGACGAAACAGGATGCCCCAGCTCATCCGGATGCCTTCCTCGTCGAAACGGTAGCGCATGGTGTGATAGCGGAAGTACAAGACGGGCAGGAGCACAGGGAAGGCGACCGTCGAGAAAACGGCCCGGATGAAATACCAGGTCATGAGTTGCTCGGCGGGGCGTTCGATCGCTGCGATGCTCGCGGGCACTGCGGCGAGGCGACTCGGGTCCGGTGGGGTGGTCATGAGAAGCATTTATTGTACGGGGTTGCAGTGGGATCCACGAGAGTTTTGGGAACTCTGCGCCCTGGTCCTCGCCTACTCACGGGCAGGATTGCCTTCTACGTTCACCGAAGTGGTGTAAGGTGGTGAATTATGGTGAGCCCGAAAGAGTCAGAATCCGAGTCCACCGCAGCTGTCCGCGCATCGATCAGTTTTCCACCCGACACCTATCGAACGCTCGAAGCAATCGCGCGTGAGAAAAAGGTGTCGCTTGCGTGGGTTGTACGCGATGCCGCGGATTCCTATATCGCCGACAAGTGGCCGCTGTTGCAGTCACTGAAGCAAAGTTGAAGGCATTGCCCTGTGGATTCGGTTTCAACACAGCGACGATCGGAGATCATGGCGCGTGTGCGGTCGAAGCATTCGCGGCCGGAGATGCTTGTCCGAAAGATCGTCTTTGGTCTGGGATACAGATACCGCTTGCATGCCAGGGACCTGCCCGGGCATCCGGATCTGGTGTTTAGAAGTCGCAGTAAGGTCATTTTTGTGCATGGATGCTTTTGGCATCGACATGGAAATTGTGCTCTGGCGCGTTTGCCAAAGTCGCGTCTCGATTTCTGGATTGCCAAACTTGAGGGCAATCGGAAAAGAGATGCCAGAGTGAAGCGACAGCTCCGCGAGGCCGGCTGGAAGACACTTACCGTCTGGGAATGCCAGCTTCAACACAGTGCGCTGCCGCGACGAATCATGAGGTTTCTGGATGCATAGCGTTGAGCTGTTTGCGGGGGCTGGAGGCCTGGCGATTGGGATGGCCAATGCCGGCTTTCACCATGCGGCTGTGATCGAGTGGAACCCGGACGCCTGCGCGACGTTTCGCGAGAACCAGCGCCTGCACCAACAGGCTGTGGATCGATGGCCATTGCACCAACTCGACGTCAGGGAGTTTGACTACAGCCGGCTTGACGATGTGATGGTGGTGTCGGGCGGCCCCCCGTGCCAACCATTCTCAATGGGCGGCAAACACCAGGGATACATGGACTCACGAGATATGTTTCCCGAAGCCGTGCGCGCGGTTCGCTCACTTCGTCCCAGGGCTTTTATTTTCGAGAACGTTAAGGGTTTGACCCGGCAATCCTTTGCGAACTATTTCGCGTATATCGTAAAGCAACTTGAGCATCCGAGCCTGACGAGGTTGCAGAATGAGAGCTGGGAAGAGCACAGAGCTCGACTGGAGCAGCATCATACTTCGCAACGTCAGACTTCGGAATACAACGTGGTCACACGCCTCTTGAACGCCGCGAATTATGGTGTGCCTCAACGCAGGGAACGGGTCTTTTTTGTCGGTTTCCGCGCGGATCTCGGGGTTGAGTGGACATTTCCGGAAGGCGATCACTCGGAAGACACATTGCTCCACTCTCAGTGGGTTAGCGGGGAGTACTGGGACCAGCATAAGGTGCCAAAGGCGCGTCGGCCGGCGACTCCTGAGCGATTCATGAATCGAGTGGAGCGGCTGCGAAATGGTGCGCTGTTTGAGACGAGGCGGTGGCAAACCGTCAGAGATGCGATTCGCAATCTTCCCGACCCCGAAAAGTACCCTGACAACGAAGTACCGAATCACGTGTTCAACCCGGGCGCGCGCGCCTACCCTGGACATACAGGAAGCCCTGTGGACGAACCAGCTAAAACTTTGAAAGCGGGGGATCATGGTGTGCCAGGTGGGGAGAACATGCTGGCGCGACCAGACGGAAGTATTCGGTACTTTACCGTCAGGGAAGCAGCCCGACTGCAAACCTTTCCGGATGATTACGTGTTCTGTGGTCCCTGGACGGAAGCCATGCGCCAGTTGGGCAATGCGGTACCGGTACGCCTGGCCACGGCAATTGCTAAGTCCGTGTCGGATACGCTGCGTTTAAACGACGTGTCAGACTAAAACCAAATGGAAGCGCCTTATAACCCACTGGATAAGATCAACCTTGGTCGCAGTGTGGCGGAGGCCTTGTTGACGCGGAAGGTAGAGGCGCTGGCTGAAGCGAGCGATCTGGTCGGCGCCGGCGTGTATGCGATCTACTACACTGGCTCCTTCGAGACATATAAACCGATCGCTCAGCCCAATCGCAATGGTGCGTTTGAGAAGCCAGTCTACGTGGGGAAAGCCATCCCCAGAGGCGCGCGCAAGGGCGGACTGACTTTTGACGCGGCAAAAGGAAAATCCCTGCGGGATCGTTTGCGGCAGCACGCCGCATCAATCAGCGAAGCTGCAAATCTTGAGTTGGCGGATTTTCATTTCCGGTCTCTTGTCGTTGATGACATTTGGATCCCGTTGGGTGAAAACATGATGATCGAGGAATTCAAGCCCATTTGGAACGTGGTCATCGACGGTTTTGGAAATAAAGATCCAGGCATTCGTCGCGCAACGCAGTACAAATCCTCCTGGGATGTATTACATCCCGGCCGTTCCTTCGCCCAGAAACTGGCCGCTGGAGGAATTACGCCAGAAGCCCTGACTTTGCGATTACGGAACTATTTCGCTGGCCAGGCGGTACCCCTCATTCCCACAGAACAGGCTGTGGACGAGGGAACAACCGAGGACGACGATTAAGAAGCCTTTGCTCGATTACAGAACCTGCGGCGGTGGAATGAATACAAGGACCGCCGGGATTGCACGCAGCCGTTCCCGGAGATCAGAAAGAGGCGCTGACTGGCGAGGTGGATGGAGCGCAGTATGGCTCGGGCCGCGAGGGGTGGGACGAAAGAGTGGTCTTTGCGCGTGTCAGGTGTAGATTCAAAATAGCGAGGCGGCGCGCGAGACACGCCGGAGCAATTTGTCCAACTTCAGCTAAATGCAGGCGACCTGACCTGCGCGTTCAGTCCTGACCGGAGACGGGCCATCACCGGCGTCGTGGGGCTGACGGTCCCCTCTGTGGGATCTCTCGTCGGGGAAATGCATTCGCGAGCTAAGCGGACACACGAACCGCATCTGGGGTCTCGCCTGGAATCAGCAGGACCCGCGCTTTGTGCTCTCGGGATCGTTCGACAACACAACACGGCTCTGGGACGTCGATACTGGCGAGTGTATGCGCGTCCTAAAAGGCCACACCGGTTTTGTCCGGGCGCTCGGATTCAGTGCAGACGGGAAGCGCGCTGTCACGGCTGGGGGAGATCGAGGGGATGGAGAGGTGCGAGTATGGGACCTCGCCACCGGTGCCTGCGTACAGCGCTTCACTGGCCATCGGGATGGCGCGTATTGTGCACTGCTCGCCAATGACGGGCGGCGGGCTGTCTCGGGGTCGCGTGATGGAACCGTTCGAATGTGGGATGTCGAAACTGGCGAGTGCCGGCTGGTAATCGACGCGCACCGGGCGCACGTGCAGCACCTGGCGTGGACTGCGGACCAACTCGGCGTGCTCTCCTGTTCCGTTCACATCCGGCTTTGGGATACCGATGTGCTGGCGGCGGCGCATGACAACACCGTACGTATCTGGGACCTTTCGTCGGGTCGCTGCCTCGAAGTGCTCAGGGGCCGCACTCTCTTCGTAAATGCCTCATGGCTTCCAGGTGAGCCGGGGATTGTCGCCCGCGACGAGCAGGCCGGAGTTTACCTCTGGACGGACGTCAGCTGACTGGCGACTGGCAGCACGGCCGACGCGCTTTTGCCCGCGCGGACAGGCGCATGCCGCACGTCGGCTATGCCGGGATTCAGCGCAAAGATCATACAGTGCACTGAGAACACCAGCAGAACAAACGTGATCAGACTTCCGAGCATTCGCATAATGACCGTCCAGTTAAGAGACGCGCAGCGCGAAGCAAAAGGAGGTCAGTTTTTTGTGCAAGTTTTGTAATCGCGCGATCTACGACACCCAGTACCGAACGTAGGGCGGTGCTCCTGGCTGCGCAGCCGCGACCCGGTCGGCTTCCTCCGAATTCGCTGTGTCGGGACCCTCGGGATAGCGGTATCGCGCGACGAAGCCATCCTCCATCTCGAGGCCCCATCCCACGGCCGAAGGCAGAACGTAGCGGCCATCCCGAATCTGCAGTGGATGTCGAAACACGCCCGCCTGGAGGAATTCGAGATACTCCAGCAGCCGCCCTTCACTGCCAAACCACGCCTGGTCGAACACGGACAGCGGGCCGACCAGCTGGCCTAACCCAATGCCGCCGCTGTGAGGACATACCGGAACGCCATACTTCGCCGCCATCGCGATAATGGCGAACAACTCGTTTACTCCGCCCACGCGAGCTCCGTCGATCTGGCAATGCGTCAGTCCGCCTCCGGCCAGCATTTGTTTGAAGGTGACTGCGTCCGGAGCCTGCTCCCCGCCAGCCACACCGATGCCTGCGGGAGCCAGGGCTTCGGCCAGGCGGATGTACCCGATGACGTCGTTATACGCAATCGCTTCTTCGATGAAGAGCGGCTTGTACTCGGCCAGTTCCAGCATGTACGCGGCAGCGTTGCGCCAGTCGCCGAGATTCTGGTTTGCGTCGGTAAGCAGCTGCGCGTCGGAGCCAGTGGATTCGCGAATCGCGTTCAGCATCAGTCGATCCTCTGCCAAAGCGCGGGCCCGGTCATACTGCTGACCCCGGCCGACCTTCGCCTTAAACGCACGAGTGCCCTGGCGGTACAAACGGCTGCACAACTCGCGAACTTCCGAAAGCGGCCGGCCGGACCATCCGGCTGTGCTGTAGACCCGTGGCCCTTCCTTCTGAAGGCGCGCCAGATTCCGCTCCCTGTCAGCCGTGCGCGATTCCAGCATCTCCAGCAACTCATCTTCGGTTAGCGCGTCGCGTAAATGGTGGAAGTCGATGCACTGGACAATCTTTTGCGGAGACAGGCTGGTCAGCAACTGCCACATGGGCACGCGCTCCGCCTTCGCCCACAAGTCCCAGAGCGCGTTCACAATGCTGCCGACGGCCATCCGGTACGTGCCGAGTGCCAGCCAGCGCAACTGATGGTGCTCGGCCAGAGCCTGCGAAAAGAGTCCGGGCTCGCTGATGAATTCCTGAAGATCCAGGCCGACAACGAACCGCTGGAGCGCCTCAATGGCCACCTTCTGGATTTGGGTGCCGTCGCCAGCCGTGAAGACCAGCGAGCGACCTTCGAGCCCGGTATCCGTTCGCAGTATCACAGCCGCACAGGAGTAATTGGGAGCGAGGTGACGCGGGTCGGAACCCGCCATTCCCATGCGGACCGTCGGATACCGAATGTCCAGAACTTCGAGCGAGTTGATCCTGTGGCTGAGCTTCATTGGGAGTCTGAGTCTATTCTCACTGAGAGTCCAGGAGCAGGTACCCGGTCGAGACTGGATCCGATAACGTCCGGATGCGATTTCTCTTCGTCCTTGCTGCCTCAGCGATTTGCCTGACTGCCCGGAATACCGGCCGAGGGTCCAGTGTCCGTTACTCGCATTTATGTCTTTGGCGACATCTATTCGGACACTGACACGAGCTGGTGCAGGACGCCGTTGCCGGTATATCTGGCAACACAGCCCGGACGCAGCGCACCGCGTGCTGGACGACATTCACCGCGCCATCAGTGGCCTGGTTCCATTCCCCATCAGGGACACCGGCGCACCGACCTGACCAGCCGTCATGGCCGCGATCCTGCGCGATCTTGAAGACCTTCCGTAAAGCGGTTGGCCGACATAACTTCCTTCGGGTTTACGCCGGAGTGGTTTCAGCTACTTCTCTTCGATGCGGTACAGGTGGGTTCGCGTTCGCAGATAGAACGCCTTACCCGCGATTGCCGGTGATGCCAGAAAGCCGTCCTCGAGCCGGTTTTCGCCGACCTGCTCGAAGACTCTTCCTGGCTTCAGCACGGTCGTCTTGCCGTCCTCGCTGAAGAACCAGAGGCGGCCATCGGCATATACTGGCGAGGCCGAATACTCGCCGCCAATGCGCTGTTGCCAGACCTGTTCACCAGTTTTGGCGTCGATACAACTGGCGATGCCTGTGTCGCCAATCATGTAGATCAGGTCGCCGACCAGCAGCACAGACGGCTTGTTGGGCACGCCTCGCTTCACCTTCCACTGGACATGGGTGTCGGTGATCAGTCCGTTGCCGCCGGTTCGCACCGCCAGGAGCTGTCCGGCCGAAAAGCCGGTGGGAAAGAAGATCATCCCGTGTCCGAGCACGGGCCTGGTGCTGGCGGAGTGCTGGGCTCGCTCTTCCACACGCCACAGTTCCTTACCCGTAAATGGATCGTAGCCGTATGCCGCCTTTGCCCCGAGGCTGATCATCTCCCACCGGCCATTGATGCGTTCGACCTGAGGGGTGGAGAAGGCTTTGCGAAGGTCGCCCTCGGCGGCAGGCTTGCCGTTCTGGTCCAGGTCCTGAAAGTCGATGGATCGCTTCGTGAGCCAGACCGTCTTGCCTGTCTTCTTGTCGAGCGCCATTGCGAACTGGTGGTCGCTGCCATCGAAATGCATCAGCAGCAGGTTCTGGAAAATGACTGGTGAGGAGCCCGCGCCGCGAAAGTGATTGCATTCGATGTCGCGCCGTTCCCACAGAACCTTGAATGTCTTGGTATCGATGGCGGCAGTGCCCGCGGATCCGAAGGTGATGTAGACTCTGCCCTCCTCGATCACCGCGGTAGGCGATGCATGGGTGTTGAAGGCATGAGCGAACTGCGGCTTCCCGACGTCAAAGAGCTTCCAGTCGCGAATGACTTTCCCTGTTTCGCGGTCGATGCAGATGACGAACAGCTGCGTGCCGTCTTTGGTAGCCGACGTCAGCCAGATCTGGTTTCCATAGACGACTGGCGACGACCAGCCGCGGTCGTGAATGGGGGTTTTCCAGACGACGTTCTGGGTTTCACTCCACTTCAGCGGCAGTCCACTCGAATCCGAATGGCCGGTACCATCCGGCCCTCGAAACTGCGGCCAGTTCTCACTGCCACGCATAAGCGGGCACGCCAGCGACGCGAACAGGATGGGGAGTAGAAGCTTCGTCATCGTAGGTCTCTGAGGGATTATCTCTTACTCCGCCCGGGAGTCCAGACACTGATATCCTCCAGCTACATGGAAGCGACCGGGGAGCGGCGGCGGAAACTCACCATGGTGAAAGCGCTGCACACGGCGGTGTGGCTGTTTTTTGTGGCGTGCATTGTTCTGATTCCAGTTGCTTCGGCACTGCGCCGGTTCTTCTGGGCTGAGTTGCTGGCGGGGTTTGTGTCCGTAGAGTGCGTGGTGCTCGCTCTGAATCGTGGTCGCTGTCCGCTTACTGACCGTGCGTCACAGTACACTGACGAGCGGTCCGCGAACTTCGACATATACCTGCCGGAATGGCTGGCCCGAAACAATAAATGGATATTCGGTTCGCTTTTCGCGTTTGATGTGGTGTTTTTGGCCTGGTAGTTCTCGCGCTGAGCCCTCCTCGATCCGCACGGCTCACCCCAGGCGGTTAAGCTCAAGATGTGAGGCAGATCGTTCCGGCTCTACTTGCCTGGCTGATCTTCGTAAGCCCGACCCTGTTGGCACAGACGAAGCCCGCTCCCCCTGTCACGGAGGCGGAACGCGCGATTGAGGTGTTTCGCGTCCAGACGGCGAGCCTCGGGCTGCGCGGAGAGGGTAGCGGCGCGCCCAAAAAGGCGCCAGCCAGCTTTCTTCGATCATGGCATGGCCGGCTCTACGAGAACCTGCGCAACGATGTGCTCGACGCCGTGCGGCATGAGATCCGGCAGCGCGGTGGCACGAAGAACCTGCTGCGGCGCAATCAGTTCGGATTCAACGCGGGCGGTCCGCTGGTCATCCCACGCCTCTACGACGGCAGCCGCACCACCTTCGTCTCCATCTCCTATGAAGGCGTCCGGGAGCGCATCTCGCGCACGTACCTGTACACGGTCCCTACCCTCGACGAACGCACTGGCGACTACTCAGCTACAGTCGACTCCGCGGGCGCTTCCTTGCCGATCTACGACCCGGACAGCACCACGCTGAACCCGAACTTCCATGCAGGGGAGGCCGTCTCGCTGACGAACCTCAAGTACCTGCGCTCGCCGTTTCCGGAGAACCGCATTCCCTCGACCCGCCTCGATCCGGTGGCACAAAGCGCCCTCGCGCTTTACCCGAAGCCGAACACAAACGTCGGTCCGTTCTTTCGCAATAACTACTTCGTTAACTCCCCGGAAACCAACGTGGCAAACGGCATGATTTCCAAAGTGGACCACACGCTCACCGAGCGCAGCAGGGTCAGCACCGAGCTCGCCTTCTCCAACGGCCTGCTGGGCGCGGCGAAGCTATTTCCCAACGTCGCTAACCCGGGTCCCGTGGATCGCACGTTCGCCAGCCGACGCGCAGTGGTCGATCACGTTCTCACCTTCTCGTCGCACACGGTCAACACAGCGACATTCCGGGTCTCTTCCGACACCTCGCGCACTGGACGAGACGGTGAGATGTTCCCCGTATATTCCATCTCACCCTACCTCGGGATGGGCCGCGCGTATCCGAATCTGAAGAGCGCCCGGACCACCTTCGTCGCCACCGATTCGCTTTCCACCAGGCGCGGTAAGCACGCGCTTCGAGGCACGGCGCAGTTCGTACGCTATCGCGTGAACACCTTCTGGCCGCAATACCCGGCGGCCCATTACAGATTCGGTTCGGGCCTGACCAGCCTGCCGGGGATCGTCAACACAGGTCAGGGTTTTGCCAGCTTCCTGCTCGGCCAGCCGGAGTATGCGGAGAGCAGCATCGTTTCGTCGCCCTCCTACTTCCGGCGCAGCGCCGCCAGCATCAGCGTGCGTGAAGAATACGAGGTGCGCAAAGGCCTGCTGATCAGCGTCGGCACGAACGTGGAAGTGACCACGCCGCGCACGGAGAAGTACGACAGACAATCCACCATCGACCTCCGCAAGGGCATCCTGATCGCCGCGGGACGTAACGGCGAGCCTCGTGGTTTTCAGCCGATCACGGTTCGGGTGGAGCCGCGCGCGAGCCTCGTCTGGAACCCGGGTGGCGGATCGCGCACCGTGGTGCGGGCAGCCTTCGACCGAAGCTTCTCGTCCGTTCCGATCTACGACGGGCAGTGGGGCACACAGGGCTTCAATCTGTACCCAACATGGATCTCACCCAACGTGCAGCTGGAGCCCGTGGGCACGCTGCGCAATGGCCTTCCCGCGGTGCAACGTACCGCTCCCGATCTGCGGCCGGAATCGGCTGACAACACCATTGCCGATCTGATGGACCGGAGCGCACGTGTGCCCACGTACCAGTCCGCCTCGCTAACACTGCAACGCGAGCTACCCTTCTCGACTGTGGCGACGGTTGGGCTGACTTACGCGGGCGGACATAACCTGGCAGTAAGTAACAGCGCCTCGAACCCAAACGCGATTCACCCTGACAACCTTACCTTCCGAGATCTGCTGAATGACGAAGCGTTCAACCGGTCCCTGCGCCCGTACCCGCAATACAAGGGCTTCGATGTGTACAGCTCCTCGCCGGTGGGCCGGTATCAACGCGACGCGGCGTTCATCCGGCTGGAAAAGCGAGCATCGATGGGGCTGTCCTTCACCGCTTACTACGAGTTTTCGAAACAAATGGACGATTACTCGGGACCTTACGGACGACAGGATTACTTCAACCGGGAAAACGAATGGGCACTAACTCCCGGTCAGGTGCCGCACCGACTCCAGGTGACTTACGCCTACGAGCTGCCGTTTGGAACCAATCGCGCGTTTCTGAGTTCGACGGACTGGACCCGCTACCTGGCCAATGGCTGGTCCGTAAGCGGCAGCGCCATCCTCTACAGCGGCGGCCCCATCTATCTCAGACCGCAGTTCAACAACACGGGCGGTGTGCTTACCGCGGTCAACGTAGACGTCGTGCCGAATGTGGATCCACATGTGGCGGATCAGGGTCCGGCTCTGTGGTTCAACCCCGCGGCGTTTGTACAGCCGGAGGATTTCAGCATGGGTAACGGCTCCCGGACGCATCCGTCGCTACGCAACCCCGGAAGCCAGAACTACGACATGAGCGTGTCGAAGCGGGTGGCACTGGGGCCCGACCGCGCGGTAGAGTTCACCGCGGCCGGCTTCAACTTCATCAACACCGCCAACTGGGAAATCCCCGACAACGTAATCGGCACCGCCAGCGCTCCCAATGTCAACGCAGGCCGCATCCTGGGATCGCGCGGAGGCCGCGTGATTCAACTGGGACTGAGGCTGAGTTTCTGAATACCGTGCAAACGCTCGTGGCCCTGTGCCTGTTGACCGCGCTGCTGGCAACCGCCGGTACTCCGGGGCCGAGCTCTCCGGCTCGACTCCGCGTACCCGTGTTGATGGCGGACACAGACGTGCCACTCCGCGCGGCGGATTTGCAGGCAACGGTTAACGCCAGTGCAGCGAAAGTGCTGTCTGTTGCGAAACCGTCGGACGACCTGATTCTGCTGGTGGTTCTTGACCTGGCCGGCGACCTTACACTGGCGCAGAGCGCAACCTCCGCATTCCTGCAAGAGCTGGATAAACTGCCGCCTAACGTCCACGTGGGCCTGTTGCGTGCTCAGGATTCTTTGCGCGTTCTCGAAGATCCCACCCGGGATCGCGCTCGCCTGCGGAAGCTGGTGGAAGAACTGCCGGTGACGGGCAGAGCAGGATTGCTCAGTTCGGTGGAAACGGTGGCCTCGATAGGAACCGCCATGGTGGCACGATCCCAGGTACGCGTGGCGATTTTGTATCTTACCGACAGCGAAGTTACTAACTACCGGGAAGACTTCACGAATCCAGTGATTAACTCAAGCGATGCGGGCGACCTCAGCCGGCGCTTTCCCGAAGTACTGATTCAGGAAAAGATCGCCAAAGTAGACGCGAACCTGACCGCGACAGCCACGCCGGTGTTCATCGTGCACACCACCTGGCGCAGCGACCGCCTCAATACCGCGTATCTGGACGGGCTGAAGCAGATCTCCGTAACCACGGGCGGAACGGCTGTGGTGTGTCGTTCCCTTGCCGAAGTACCCGCGGCCGTGGAGGATACCCTGCGCAGCATTCGCAACCATCACGTGGTCACGCTGGAGTTTCAGAAGACGGCGGGTAAATCTGCCGAAGTTCATCTCACGGTGTCGGACACTGCAGGGACGGCGGTCCGTCAGACAAAGTTCACGTACCGTTCTCACTTTACGTTGCGGAAAGCAAAGGAATAGTGGCAGGGAGGAGGGTCAGGTTCCGATGAGTAAGCGATGGGCACTGCTGTTGTCGATCCTGCTGGTTGCGGGTGTATCGATCCTTGTGTGGCGGCCGTGGCAGGGGGACGCGCACAACGCCGCAGACCGAGAGCTAATCTCGAAACTACAGGCTGAGAACCGCGAGCTCAGGTCTCAGGTGGAGCAGCTCCGTTCGCAGGCCACGACCTCAACGACAACTCCGTCACTCCCGGACAGCCCTCCGGCGCCTGCTGTCCGAGGCCGCGCTCCGCGGGCGGGAGGAGCAAAGCCATCCGCGGTAGCAGCCGACGAAACTGCGACAGTCCAGCAACTGCGCGACACCCTCATGTCGGCGCAGGGGACCATCGACGAGTTGCAGGCGCGAGCCACGGAGTTGCAAACCCAGCTGGACAAAGCCAGGCAGGACGAAAAGCGACTTGCCGCGGCAGAGGCATCGTGGAAGGAGGAACTGGCATCGGCCAACCAGCAGGCCGAGGGCGCCCGGGCCGAACTGGCGCGCAGGAATGAACAACTGGTCCGCGCCGAAGCTGCCAATAAGAAGTTCCGGGAGGATACATCGACCGGCTCCGGCAAAGCGGCCCAGCTGGCGCAGCTAACCAAAGAACTGCAGGAGCTTTACCGCAGGCGGGAGGGGTTCATGGCCACCATCCTCGGCCGCTACCGCGACATCACAGAGCAGTATCGCGCACTGGCGAACCTGTTCGACAACCGTCGAGGCGCCGAAGGCACACCCGGCAGCGCCACCGTGAACCCTGGCCCCGAACT
>JAWXCM010000385.1:0-29883 GCA_034408745.1 Bryobacteraceae bacterium | reverse complement strand
GTCGCTCGGCTTGGCCACATGGAACGCGCCCGCCGCGATAAACAGGATGTGGTCGGTGCGCACAAATCCGTGCCGCGTGTTCACCGTGGTGCCTTCCACAATCGGCAGAATGTCGCGCTGCACACCCTCGCGGCTCACGTCTGGCCCATGACCCGATTCCCGCCCGGCAATCTTGTCGATTTCATCGAGGAAGATGATGCCGCTCCGCTCCACGCGTTCCAGCGCGGTGCGCGTCACCTGCTCCATGTCGATGAGCTTCTGCTCTTCTTCCTGCACCAGATAGTCGATGGCTTCCTCTACTCGCATGGTGCGCTTCCGTGTGCGGTTACCGAAAAGACCAGGCAGGACATCCTTGAGATTGATGTCCATCTCTTCGAAGCCGTTGGCTGAAAACTCGAAGACCGGCGTGCGTTCCCGGACTTCGATCTCCACCATCTTCTCGTCGAGCTTGCCGGCGCGCAGTTTCTCGCGCATCTTTTCCCGTGCTTTTTCCCACGCCTCGCGGTCCTGGCCTTCCGCCAGCCCTTCCATCAGCAGCTCGAGCACCCGCTCTTCGGCATTGCGCTCCGCCCGTTCGGTGACCTCTTCCAGCCGCTCCTCACGGACCATATCGATGCCGATGTCCACCAGATCGCGGATCATCGCCTCCACGTCGCGGCCCACGTAGCCGACTTCGGTGAACTTGCTCGCCTCCACCTTCAGAAACGGTGAACTGGCCAGCTTGGCGAGCCGCCTCGCGATCTCCGTTTTACCCACGCCGGTCGGCCCGATCATGAGGATATTCTTCGGCATTACATCGTCGGCCAGATCCGGCTCCAGCTTCTGGCGGCGAACCCGGTTGCGGAGGGCGATGGCGACAGCGCGTTTGGCGTCCGCCTGTCCGATGACGTACTTGTCCAGTTCGGCGACGATCTCGCGGGGCGTCAGTTCATCGAGCAGAGGGCCCTCTCCACTCGCCTGTGTAGGCAGATAGATGACCATCGGCTAAAGCTCCTCGAAAACGATGTTCTCGTTTGTGTAGATGCACGTGCGTCCGGCAATGGCCATCGATTTCTCGACGATCTCCTTCGCCGCCAGCTTCGTGTTCTCCATCAGCGCGACCGCGGCGCATTTGGCAAACGCGCCTCCCGAGCCGATCGCTGCGATCTCATCGTCGGGCTCAATCACATCACCGGTGCCACTGATGATGTACGTGTGTTCGGCATCGGCCACCAGAAGCAGTGCGTCCAGATGCCGCAAAATCTTGTCAGTGCGCCAGTCTTTGGCCAGTTCCACGACTGATCGCGGGAGGTTGCCGTTGTGCTGTTCCAGCTTGGCTTCGAACCGTGCGAACAGCGAAAAGGCATCCGCAGTGGAGCCCGCAAATCCGGCAACAACACGGTCCTTGTAGATCCTGCGCAGCTTGCGCGCCGAGGACTTGAGGACCTCTGAGCCGAGGGTCACCTGGCCATCGCCGGCCATTACAACTTTGCCGTTGCGCCGGACACACAGGATGGTGGTGGAACGAATTCGCTGCCGGGCAGGGGCAGCAGGGGTGAGGTTGGGCATCAATGCGTCTTGCTACCAGTGTAAGCCCTGTTTGAGCCGGTTTCGACGAGACTGCGCCTGGACCTGCGGCCACCGACATTTCGCAGTCGATTGTGCCAGCGCCGATATCCAATACCGTAGTGCTGGCGCGGTCCCGGCAGCGGAGCCGCGTGCTAACCTTACGGTTTGAATTCCATGAGAAACGTAGTGATCATCGGCTCGGGATGCGCCGGTAATACGGCTGCCGTCTATGCGGCTCGCGCCAATCTGAGCCCACTGGTAGTTGCCGGCCACGAGCCCGGCGGTCAGCTCTCCATCACCAGTCTCGTCGAGAACTTCCCCGGTTTCCCGGAAGGCGTCAATGGCCCCGACCTCGTCGAGAACATGAAAAAGCAGGCCGAGCATTTTGGCGCCGAGTACATGAACGGCTCTGTCATGGAAGCAGACCTCTCAAAGCGGCCCTTCCGCCTGAACATCGACGGCGAGTGGATGGAAACCCGAACGCTCATCGTGGCTACCGGCGCGTCGGCACGCTGGCTCAATCTGCCGAACGAGCAGAGGCTGATCGGCCGGGGCGTCAGTTCCTGTGCCACCTGCGACGGCTTCTTCTATCGCGAAAAAGAGATCATGGTCGTCGGCGGTGGCGACACCGCGCTCGAGGAAGCCAACTTCCTCACCCGCTTCGGTCGCCGGGTCGCCCTGGTGCATCGCCGCGACTCCTTCCGCGCGTCGAAGATCATGGTCGACCGCTCGAAGGCGAACCCGAAGATCGAGCTGGTCATGAACACGGTGGTCCAGGACGTACATGACAATGAGCAGGGTGTTGTTGCAGGCGTCACGCTGAAGAACATCGTGACTGGAGAGGTAGCGCGTCGCGATGTCGATGGGCTCTTCGTCGCCATCGGCCACGTGCCCAATACGAAGCCGTTCATCGGCCAGCTCGAACTTGACAGCGAGGGCTATCTCATTTCGCATGGCGGCGCACGCACCAACATCACCGGCGTCTTTCATGCCGGCGACGTCCAGGACAAGGTGTATCGCCAGGCGATCACGGCTGCCGGCGCGGGTTGCATGGCCGCGATTGAAGTCGAGCGCTTCCTCGAAGCCGAAGGGCACTAACGGCGTAATCGGTGTATCTCTGGCCCCGCCGCTCACGCTGTACTCTGCGCGAAACGGCAGGCCCCAATGAGCGCTGGCCGGGCGGTCAGGCTTTGACAGCCTTGAACGCCAGGTAGAAGTCTTTCTTCTCGTAGTCGGCGTTGGCCATGTTGCGCTCCACGTCGGCGACCGTCCTGGGCGCGGGAACCACCACCTTGCCACCAGGCTGCCAGTTCACTGGAGTCGCACACGCCTGCGTGTCCGCTGTCTGCAAAGCCTGGACCAGACGAGCCACTTCGTCCACATTTCGACCTACGTTCAGTGGGTAGTAGATCAAGGCTCGAATGATGTTCTTCGGGTCGATGACAAACACCGCGCGCACCGTTGCGGTTGCGCTCGCTCCGGGGTGCAGCATGCCGTACAGGGTGGCCACCTTCATATCAATGTCGGCGATCATCGGATACGGAATGGTCACACCCATCATCTGCCGGATGTTCTGAAGCCACGCCAGGTGCGAGTGGATGCTGTCGATGCTCAGGCCGATCAGCTTCGTATTCATCGCCGCGAACTCGTCGGCCCGCCGCGCGAACTCCGTCAACTCGGTGGTACAAACTGGCGTGAAATCAGCAGGGTGGGAAAACAGGACGCACCAGGAATCTCCTTTCCATTCGGAGAACTTCATGGCGTTCGAAAGCGTCGTAACAGCGGTGAAATCCGGCGCCGTTTCGCCGATTCGGGGAAGACTGCTTGCTTCTGACATGCAATCACAATAGTGCATGCCGGGCGCGAAAGTCACCCGCGAATCCGCTAATAGAGGGTCTTGCCGAGCGCTTTCAGCTTTGCTACCGATTCGGCGTCCCCGGCCCACGCGGCCTTGCGGTACCAGTTGACTCCGTCGATCGGCGAAAGCGATGTGCCCCGGCCATTTAAGTGGCATTCGGCCAGTCGACGCATAGCCGGCATATATCCCTTGTCAGCAGCCTGCAGGTACATCTTGTAGGCCTTTTGCGGGCTCTTCGTCTTGTCCGCCAGTGCTACCAGTGACTCGGGATCGGAAGGTTCGGCCGCCGCCACGGGTTGCGGCTTCGGAACAATCTGCGCGACCTCGGCCACCACTGGCTCAGAAGCTCCCGGAGCCGGCGCCACTGCCGCGGCAACCTGCTTCGGCTTCTCCGGAGCCTTCTTACCCCGTGCAGCTTTAGCTGCCTTCAACTCCGCAGCCACCTGCGCCGCGCGCCCGGACTCTTCCATCCGCGCCGCTGCCTTCGCCATTTCCGACAGCTTAGCCATCGCCACCGCATCGCCAGCCTGGGCCGCCTTGTCGAGCCATTCCTTCGACATCGCCGGATCCCGGGGCGCACCGTTGCCGAGCTCCAGCCTCAGCCCGTACTCACGCATCGCAGCCGGGTACAAAGCCTCTGCCGCACGACGCACATACAGGGTGCCTTCGGCCTTGTCCGGACGGGACGCACCCCACCGGTACATCGACTGAGGATCGCCCTGTTTCGCGGCCTCTTCCCATCGCTCCAGCTTCACCAGCGACCCGAGATGCCCTTTCGCCGCGGCCTTCTCCGTCTGACCCGTCGCCGCCAACGCCTCCACATGCCCCAGCTCCGCCGCGCGCGCCAGCAGCGCCTGGTCTCCAGTCTCTACAGCAACGGCGTACAGCGCGTCCGCGTCGCCTGCTTCCGCGGCGGCCTTCATCATCGTCTTGTCGCCAGTCAGTTTTGCCAGTTGCGCCGTCGCACCCGCATGACCCTGGCCCAGAGCCCGCCGGTACAGCCGCAGCGCGCCGTCCCTATCGCCCGATGTCTCAGCCCGCCGAGCCATCCAGTACAGCGCATCGCCATTGTTCGCTTCGGCGGCTTTGGTGTACCACATCAGCTTGTCGCCATCCGTCTCGGAGTAGAAGGCAACGCGGGACATCGCGGCCGGTTCGCCAGCCTGCGCGGCAGCGCGAAACAGCTCGATGGCCTGCTTCGGGTCGGTTTTTTCGATACGTTGCCCGTAGCGCGACTGCGCTACCGGGTCCCCCAGCGTCGCGCCTTCCTTCAGCAGCGCGACCGCCTCTACCGACGGTACATTCTCCGACAGCTTCGCAAACGCGGGAGGATGCTTGGCGAGCGCCGCCCGCCGGTACCACTCCACGTCAGCGAGAATGTCGCCGAGCCGCGTCATCGCAGGCCCGTAGCCCTTCATCGCCGCCCGCCGAAACCAGATCATGCCCTGGCTGCGCTTGCCGCTCGATTCCAGAATTTCGCCGTAACGCATCATGCCCGGCGCGAACCCCTTCTCAGCGGACTGCCGGAACATGTCGGTGGCGTAGGCAAGGTCGGGCGCGACACACACGCCCTCGTGGTACAGGTCTCCCAGCGCAACCATCGCGGTCGGCTCGCCCAGTGACGCCGAGCGCTTGTAGTACACCAGCGCCTTGCCGATGTCGCGCGGACAGCCGTCGCCCTTCTCGTACTTGCGTGCGAGTTCGGACATTGCGGCTGGGTTGGAATCCTCAGGCTCCTGCTGCGCGCAAAGCACCACAGGAGCCATCAGAACAAGAACGAGGCTGAGGAAATTACTGTGTCGGGCGCGGACGTTCATAGGGTGTCTTGAGATACTTAGACGCTTCTTCAAGGGCTCCCTGCGAATTATCTTTCGTGCGGACCGCGAGCGTGTACTCATTCACCGCGCGTTCCCGCTGTCCGGTGATATCAAAGATCTTACCAAGATTGATATGCGACCACACCTCGGTCCACCGCGGTTCCAGATCGCCGTTGAGTGCCTCGCGGAACTCATTGGCAGCCGACTGATAGTTGTTCTGCAGCATGAACACCGACGCCACCCGGTAGTGAGCCAGTGAGCTGTTTCGAGCCACATCCAGCGCCTTCTGATATTCCTTCAGCGCCTCGGTCAGCTCGCCGATCTCGGCAAACATCTCGCCCCGGCGGATCGCGACGGCAACGCGCATGTCGCGGCTGTAACGAAGCACTCGCAGATTGGGGTCGATAGTCACTTTTTTCGGCTTGCCGAACGTCTCCACCACGAACTCCGAAGAGGTGCCGGAGACCTCAGTCTTCTTGTCTTCCGGATTCCCTTCCGTCTCGATCCGCAGTTCCACAGGCATGCGGAACGTGTCCAGATCCTGAGCCACCTTGCCCATCACGCGGAAGCCTTTCGGCGTGCGGAATACGGTGTACTCCAACTTGAATTCAGGTGCCCCGCTCGATTCAATCCACTGCAGGAAGAAGTAGTCCAGCTTCTGCCCCGATATCTTCTCCGCGACGGTCCGGAAATCCTCGGTGCCTGCCGACTTCCCGGCATAGGCGTCCAGAAATGTCTTCAGCGTCTCTTTAAACTTGTCCTCGCCTATTACATACCGAAGCATGTGGAGCACCGCCGCGCCCTTGCCCGACGTCGCAGCCCAGTACTCAGGCGAGTAGTCTTCCAGACGGCCCGACTGAATCACCGGAATATTGTCCAGCGTCAGCGACTCCACGTAGGTATCGTGAACGTCGGTTTCCATCGCGCCCGCCCCGCTCTGCGCTTCCACATACAGCAGCTCGGCGTAGCGAGCCGGTCCGTTCACCAGCCACATGTGATTGCGGGTCGTGGGCGAAACCTGATTGCCCCACCACTGGCGCGAGATCTGGTTTGCCAGCAGACGAGGGTTCAGCTGCTTCAGAGCCCGCGGGTTCAGGAACACGATCCCCGGTGCGGAGTAGCCGTTCGGAGTGCCCGCTTCGGTCTCGACCAGCGTCAGCGACGCCTGCGGGGCAATGCCGTAGATGCCGGTGAGAAAGCCCAGGATCTTGCCCGTCTCCTCGCCCCACTGGGTGCTCATGTCTTTGGCTTCGCGGAACCAGGCAGCGGTGCTGACGCCTTCAGACGTCGTGCGAACCGGCTGGCCCTGCACCACGGCGATGCTGCCCGGGAATCCCTGCTGCTTGTAAGCGAACTTATAGGTGAGCTTGCCGCCGTTGTCGCTCACCGGCTCTTCCAGCCCGCTGGCGATCACTTTGTAACCCGTCGGCACGCTGATCCGGAGATCGGCGCTGAACCGGTCCACCGTGTAGTCCGTCACCGGGAACCAGCGAGCCGGGTACATCAGGAACGAATGGTCGTTCTGGATCGACGCAAACTTGATCCCGTACACAGGCGACTCTTCATTGCCGGTGAGCCGTCCGTCATAAGTCATGGTCAGCGTCACAGGCTGACCCTTGGGCAGAATCTCAGGGAAATTGAGGCGGATGGTGGAATCGCCCTGCGACCGGGATGCCGGGATCTGGCGGTTTGCGCCGTCCACTACGCGCGACACATTGAGTGCGTTATTCAACTCAAATGTGGCCGACTGCGTGTTGTCGGTCGGCGTGAACTGAACGCGCACCTGGGCATTCAACGTCTGCGTCGCGGGATTGATGTCCGCGTCAATGGTGTAGTGGCTCGCGTCGAGCCGCGTTCGGCGTTCCTGCTGGGCCGGAGCCAGTCCGGCGGTTACTCCCACCAGAAGAGCGGCGGCGATTACCGCATTCCGGGATCGGGACAGGGGAGCAATCATGCTTGTTGTCATCAGGGTATATATTTGCCGGCTATAGCGGCCGCTCGCACCATGGGATGCTCAGGCGTCCGAAGTGCATCCGTTACCAGCGCCAGTTCGCGCTTCATTTCTTCCCGTTTCAAGGGGTTGACCAGCAACGCCTGCGTTTCGGCGGCCAGCCGCTCCCCCGTTACTTCATCCTGCATTATTTCCGGTACAACACGCCGCCCCGCAATCAGGTTCACCATGGTCAGGAATGGCACCTTCACCAGCCGTCGGCCAAGCGCCCAGCTCAGAGGAGATACCCGGTAGAACGTTACCATTGGCGTTCCGAGCACCGCTGCTTCCACAGTGACCGTACCGCTGGCGGCCAGCGCCACGTCGGCGTGCGCAAGAGCATCCGACGTTTCGCCTTCAACTACTTGGATGGATGAGCCCGAAATCCGTTCCCGGAAAAATGCAGCTCCCGCGCGAGCCGCGAAACCAGGGGGTGTCGCCAGCACGCACTGGACATCTTTCAGCCGCCGCGCCGCATCGACCACCGCCGGCAGGTGGCGCTCCATCTCACCAATCCGGCTCCCCGGGAGCAGCGTCACCAGTTGCCTGGCTGGATTTAGTCCGTGGTGCGAAAAAAAATCCTCACGGGATCTCGTGGTTCGAACGATATGTGTAAGTGGGTGGCCAATATACGTGGCGTTCACCCCGCGGTCGCGGAACCATTTTTCTTCGAAGGGAAAGATACACAACAATTCGTCGATGAGGCCGGGGAATCGCCGGACTCGTTTTTGTCGCCACGCCCACACCTGTGGGGCGATGAGATAGATTACTGGCACGCCGAGCTTCTTCATTTCGGCCGCCACACGGAGGTTAAAATCCGGGCTGTCCGTCAGAATAGCCACGTCGGGACGCCGGCGGCGCGCACCTGCGATCAGCTTTCGGAACTCGCCATAAATTCGTGGAATATGCCGCACCACCTCCACCAGGCCCACTACGCCGAGGCTGGATGCGTGAATAATTGGCTCCACTCCGGCAGCTTCCATATGGTGGCCGGGGCAGCCGTAAAAGGGTACTCCAGGGTGCCGGGCCGCCAGCGCGCGAACCAACTCCGAGGCATATAAATCGCCGGATGCTTCGCCTGCCGAAACGAGGACGCCGGACACTGTTCCTCAGTGTACCGTGGCAGCCAAGTAGTCCGATAGCAGGCACTTGCGCAGCGCCGGAAGGAAACCTCGTGGCCAGTGGTACTGTCTACAGTGGGACGAGAAATGATACAGAAGGTACGTAAGGCGGTTTTCCCCGCGGCCGGGCTTGGCACACGATTCCTGCCCGCCACCAAGGCGCAGCCCAAAGAGATGCTGCCACTGGTCGACAAGCCGCTAATTCAATACGGCGTCGAAGAAGCCATCCACTCCGGCATTCCGAACATCATTATCGTCACCGGCCGTGGAAAGTCGTCGATTGAAGACCATTTCGATAAAAGTTTCGAACTCGAATACCTCCTGGAATCTCGCGGGAAACGGGAGTTACTCGCCGATGTCCAGAGTATTTCGGACATGATGGACGTCTCTTATATCCGTCAGAAGGAAGCCCTCGGTCTCGGTCACGCAGTCCTCCGCGCTAAGGAACTCGTCGGCCCGGAACCGTTTGCTGTCGTACTTTCGGACGACGTCATCGATTCCGATGTGCCCTGTCTCCGGCAACTTATGGATATCTACGAGTACTTCGGCGCTTCCGTGCTGGCGCTTATGGAAGTGCCCAACGATATGATTTCCGCTTATGGCGTCGTCGATGCCGAACCAGTCGAGCACAATGGCACCAAACACCGTCTCTTCCGAATTCGCAACATGGTGGAGAAGCCAAAAGCCTCCGAGGCACCGTCAAATCTCGCCATTATCGGCCGTTATGTCCTGACACCGGAAATCTTTACGTCCATTGAAAGTGTGCAGCCCGGAGCGGGAGGTGAAATTCAGCTCACCGATGGGTTACGTCACCTGCTCAGAAATCGCCCTATATACGGATTGCTGTTTGAGGGGACCCGCTATGACGCCGGCGACAAGCTCGGTTTCCTGCGGGCAACCGTCGAGTTCGCGCTGAAACGGCATGATCTGGGCGGCCCCTTCCGAGAATATTTGAAGAGTCTGTCTCTCTGAGGCAGGGAGGTCCCTTACGATACCTGTTGATTTACCGGTCAAGGCAAGTGAAGTTGCCAGCCTGGCTGACGTAATCTTCCAGATGACCGAAGGTCGAACGCTCAACGACGATCTTCGGACTCGTATTGGCGGACGCATTCCCTCGCTCGGCCTGCGGTCCCTGATTCCGTTCGCCGGATCGCTGGCCCGCAATCCGTTGTATGGGTCGGCCTACTATATTGCGGCGGATTCGATTGTCGAAGGTGTGGCTCTGCCGTTTCTGCTCCACCTGACTTTGGCGTCCGCTCCGTCGAATCCTGTTTACCCCGGCGCCATGTTGATCGGGCGTCTGCGCCCCGGCGGGGGACGGGAAATTGTGGTCGATGCGGTTCCGTTCGGCTCGGGCGACCCTGGGGCGGTCCGGCTTTTCGTCGAGAAAATTGACGATGCGTTCCTCCCGCGGCCGTCTGGGATGCAAAGCGCCGTCTCCGTAACCGCCGCCGACCCGGCCCGGGACCTGCCCGCCGCGTTCGAGGCGTTCCGGCTAATCCGCCGCCACGGCGGCGTCAATTTGGCTTCGTTTTCCTCTTTTCCTGGTGCCCCTGTGGCCTGCGCCTGGGCCGCGATTCGCGCCGGCTGGCGACATGGCTACTCGCTGGAAACGCAGATTTTAGGGCTGAACAGCGAGATTTCGGCCGAGTACAGTACATTTCGGATCGACGTCACCGGTGCCGACACGGCCTCGATAATTGGCTTCGTTTCGAAAATTCAGCGCGTCCGCCGCCTGCCCGACATCGAACTCGTCTGGCGCCAGCCGGTGCCCGCAACCGAGCTCGCCGGCAAACTCCAGGAGCTGAAAACTGCCGGGGTCTCGCCCCAACTGGTATGCCTGCCCGACGCCGTCGAGAATGTGGCCGAGCTCGCGCCAGTCGTCCGGGCCGCTGGCGCCACCCTCAGCTTTTCCGCCGAGGGCCTCACCCCCGAATCGGCCCGAACCGTTGGGTCCACCGCCGGGAGATTCCGCTGCCGGCTGGAGACGCCCGGAGCCTCCGCCGAAGACATCGCTGCACTTGCGGCGCAATTACGGGCATAATACGGTCATGCTCCGTCGAAGTTTCAATGCCGGACTCGCCGGCGCACCCGTCGCACTTATGGCAGCCACCACCACGTCCCCGAAGATTGGAATCGACCTGTTCAGCGTCCGCAGTTCCGGCTTCAGCGCGTTCGAATTTCTCGACCACGCCGCCCAGTCCGGAGCGAAGCTGGTGCATTTCTCCGAAATCCGCTTTCTCGGCAGCCTCGAAGACGAGCACGTCAAAAAGGTAAAAGCGCATGCCGACAAGCTCGGCATTGAGCTTGAAGTTGGGATGCGGTCCATCTGCCCCACTTCAAAGGCGTTCGACCCCAAGCAAGGCACGGCCGAGGAGCAGCTGGAGCGCGTGATGCGAGCCGCCAAACTCGCCGGCTCGAAAATCGTGCGCGCCTTTCTCGGCACCATGGAAGACCGCAAGGGGCCGCTTCCGCTCGAAGCCCACATCGAAAACACCGTCAAGGTGCTCCGGGCCAGCAAGTCCAGGGCGCAGGACATGGGCCTGAAAATCGCCATTGAAAACCACGCAGGCGACATGCAGGGCCGGGAACTCCGCCAGCTCATCGAAGCCGCGGGCTCCGATTTCGTCGGCGCTGTGCTCGATTCCGGCAACCCGGTGTGGGCGCTGGAAGACCCGCATCAGACGCTGGAAGCCCTGGCGCCCTACGTGGTCACCAGCCACGTCCGCGACAGCCAGGTGTGGCGATGCCCGGAAGGCGCGATGGTCTCCTGGACCCGCATGGGCGACGGCAATATCGGCATCGAAAGCTACCTGAAGCGCTACATCGAACTGTGCCCCGGCCGCCCGATCTCGCTTGAGATCATCGTCACCAACGGCCGCAAGTTCCCCTATTACGAATCGAAATTCTGGGACGCCTACCGCACGGTGCCCGCCTGGAATTTCGCCCAGTTTGCAGCCCTTGCCGAAGCCGGCAAGCCCCGTCCGGACCGTGTCGTCCCGAAGGACAAGCAACAGGCCATGGAAAAAGAAGACCTCGCCGTCTCCATGAAGTGGCTGAAAACGTTCCTTGGAGCAACCGCTTGACGCATGTCCTGATCTCTTCCCTGTTGTTCTTCACCATCGTCGGAGACGTTCGCACAGCTGCGACTTCCGGAGATTTCCCCGGCGCCGAGAAGCTGGTCCGCGACTTCCGCCAGTCCGCCGGGACCACGCCAGAGAGCATCGAGGCGTACTCATGGCTCGCGCGCGGAGCCCTCGCAGCCAAAAAGTATGACGAAGCGCTCCGCTACGCCGGCGAAACCGAGAAGCAGGTCCTGAAGCTCGCCACCGCTGCCACGCTCGACAAAGAGAGCCACCTCCCGATTGCCCTCGGCGCGGCCATCGAGGTGAAAGGCCAGGTGCTCGGCACTGTGGAAGGCCGAGGCAGCGGTGTCGGCTACCTGACGGGCGAACTGGCGAAATACGGCAAGACGTCGATTCGCACGCGCCTGCTGAAGAACATCAATCTGCTCAGCCTCGAAGGCCGGAAGGCGCCTCCCATCAAAGGTGTGAAGCTGCCCGCGCAGCCCGTTCTCCTGTTTTTCTGGGCTCACTGGTGCGGCGATTGTAAAGCGATGGCGCCAGTCATCGTGCAATTGCAGAAGGAATTCCCGAAGCTGACCGTGATCGGTCCCACGAAGCACTATGGCTACGCCGAGTCGGGCAATGATGCGACTCCCGTCCAGGAGACCGCCTACATCGTCTCCATTCAAAAGAAATTCTACGCCGATCTGAAGATGCCCGCGCCCATTGATGAGCCTACGTTCAGCAACTACGGCGCCAGCACCACGCCGACCCTCGTTCTGGTGAACCGACAGGGCATCGTGCGCCTGTACCATCCGGGGCGCATGACCCTCGAAGAGATGCGCCCTCTGGTGCAAAAACTGGTCAGCGAGTAGCCGGCGTTGCCACTTCTTTCACCGGGAACAGCGTCGAATCCGTGCGAGCCGTCTGCATGATCTCGGCAATGCGCTTCACCACGTCCGGATGTTTGGCCGCGACATTCGATTGCTCACCCTGATCCTGAGTGACATCGTACAGTTCGATTGGCGCCGAGCGATTCTTCCGCCGCACACCTTTCCATTTGTCGAGCCGCACCGCCTGGCTGAATCCCGCTTCGTGGAACTCCCAGTAAAGATACTCGCGTTTCGCCATCGGCTTGCGGTTCAGCGCCGGCACGAATGAGATCCCGTCAATCCCGGTCGGCGGTTTGACCCCGGCCAGTTCGGCAGCCGTCGGGAGCACGTCCCAGAACGCGATGATCTGATCGCTGGTCTTACCCGCGGCGATCTGCCCGTTCCAGCGCGTCAGAAACACGGTGCGGATGCCCCCGTCGTATAAATCGCGCTTGATTCCCCGAAGCGGGCCGTTGCTGTCGAAGAACTCCGGATCGTTGCCGCCTTCCTTGTGCGGCCCGTTGTCGGAGCAGAAAATCACCAGCGTGTCGTTCTCGATGTTGAGGGCTTTCAGCTTCGCCAGGAACTGGCCGACGCTCTGGTCCAGGTGCTCTACGGTCGCCGCGAACGCCTGATTCGGCCGCGGCCAGGGCTTGCTCGCCCAGCTTCCGAGGCTCGGGATTTCCATGCCGTCGCCGGTCTGCCTGGTCAGCTCATTGTTGGCGTGAGGGATGGTCCACGCCATGTAGCAAAACCACGGCCCCGCTTTGTGTTTGTCGATGAAATCGAGGCCCTTCTTCGTGAAGATGTCGTGCGCGTAGTCCTTGCGGCCGGGGCCGAAGTTGCCGTCGAGGAACACCTCTTCCTCGTTCTCCCAGAGCGCGGTCGGATACTGCGTGTGCGCGTGCCTCTGGTCCAGAAAACCGAACCACTCGTCGAAGCCCTGCCGGTTCGGCACGCCGTTGTTGCCCGCAGTGCCGAGTCCCCACTTCCCAAAGATCCCGGTCCGATACCCGGCGCCCTTGAGCACCTCGGCCACGGTCACGTCTTCCGGCAGCAGATCGACCCGCGAGTTGCCTCGAATCCGCGTGTGCCCCGTGTGCTGACCGGTCATCAGGCACGACCGCGACGGCGCGCACACCGTCGACCCGCAGTACGCCTGGGTGAACTTCATCCCATCCCGCGCCAGTGAGTCGACGTTCGGCGTAGGAATAATCTTGCCGCCATAGCAGCCGATATCCCCAAAGCCGAGGTCGTCCGCAAACAGGAAAAGTATGTTGGGCTTGGTGGCGCGAGCTTGAACGAGGCTCGGGGCAAGAGCGGCAGCGGCAGCCGAGGCGGTGAGAAACTGACGGCGGTTCACACGTACAGCTTACAAGGCTCTTAGATGTGAGTAGGATGAAGTCTGATGCGTTGTAACAAGCTTGTCGCCACACTTGCTTTCGCTGCTGCTGTGTCTGCGCAGAATCCGCCAGATGCGACTCGCCTTGCACCGGTCTCGGGTCAACTGGTCACGGACACGGGACTGCCTGTACCCGGTCAGGTAATTCGCTTCACAAGCAGCGGCCGGGAGCCCGTGGAAGCGAAGACCGACGGGAACGGCGGTTTCGATACTACTGTCGAAGTGAATCGACCGACTTTCCTCGAGATCGCTGCAGACGGGTTCGCCAGGACCGTAGTCGACCTCGGAGTGGTCGACTCGTCCATCGGCCTTGGCAGCATTGTGCTTCAGAGCCTGACAAGCCCCGCGAAGCCGCCAGGCTCATGCTCTCTTACTGGCCACCTCAGCGATTCATTGGGTCGACCCCTGACATCTACATCGCCGAGGCCGTTCCCCTTCCGGACCGCATGATCGGAGTAGGGAGGATTACCGTTTCACAGGGAGAGTACGTCGATCTGGGGGCCATCGTGCTCCGTGATGGCTCGTCGAAGCGCGGAGACACCGGCGAGATCCAGGGTCCGGTGAAAGTCGTGCCCGGAGGCAGATCCGCGGAGCCGAACTCAATTGCCGCTGTTTTCGTCGGCACTGACGGCCCGATCATCGTTCACGAGGATGGAAAGCTGCTGAGAACTCCGAGACCAAAGGACAAGGACCAGGCCGGTTTCCGGTCTCTGCGGATCGCAGCAACGAAGCGGGCCGCAGGATGGCTGAGCACCTATGACGGTTGCTGTCAGTCCTACCCTCTGCCGCGCTCTCTGACCCTGTACCGGCCAGGGCAGACGTTAGCCGATTACCGAGGAGATAACCGGGCGATATTCGGGTGGCACTTTCTGAAAGACGGCAGACAGTTCGCCTTCGTCCAGTCCTTCCCCCATGGCGAGTCCCGCTCGCACTTCGAGTTGCACAGTGTGGCCGGACCGTTGCTTGCCAAATGGGACGAAGGCGAGATCGAGCGACCCTCGCCGGAATGGACACACGGACTGCAGTAGTGCTCGGCTAAGCTCCGACGCGATAGGGCTTGTATTTGTTCTTCGTCAGGATTTCGTGGGCTTTCTCAACGTCTTCCGGATCGACGTAAAAGAACGCGCCGATTCGTTCCGTAACGAAAATAATGCCGCCGCGATACGTGTCGGGCTGCACGTCGTAGTCGATCTGGTGGGCTTCCAGAAGCACTTCCAGTTCCTGCGCTTCTTTCAGCTTCTTCGCAATGTAAACCAGCGTCCAGTCGGCGCCCGTTGTGACTTCTGATTGTTGCTCTTCCATGAATCCTTGACTGCGACTTCAGGGTAACCCGGGAACTTCCTCGAATTCCGATGAGAGAAACCCGGCCGCGTCTGCACTAAATGGGTGAATCGACTCCACTTCATTACGCACGGGCGACCGGGTTAAACGTAACAAACGAGATTCCCAAGTCCTCCGAAGATGGTCTCCCGTGCCTTTTTTCCCCTACAGCAAATCCAGCGGTGACTGCGAATCCAGCTGCACCTGTTCCATGCGGCACTGATCCGGGCGTTTGTCGGGACGCCAGCGCAACAGCTTCGTTCCATGACGGAACCGGCCTCCGGTGAAGTGGTCGTACTGGACCTCGACAACCAGCTCATGCCGAAGCGGCTGCCATTCCGTGTTGCGGTTGCGTGACCAGCGGCTCGGCCCGCCTGGTGCGGCCCCGGTGAACCCCGGCGGCTCCACCAGCGCTTCCAGCCTGGGCAGCACCGCGACCTTTTCGGCGGCGGAGAGCGAGGAGCAGAACCCGACATGATGCAGCAGCCCCGCACTGTCGAACAGCCCCAGCAGCAGCGACCCGAACGTGCGGTCCTTCTGGGCGTAGCGGAACCCGCCCACCACGCAGTCGGCCGTGCGCAGATTCTTGATCTTCAGCATCGCGTCGCGACTGCCCGCCTCGTACGCCCGATCCGTCCGTTTCGCGACGATCCCGTCGAGCCCGCCCGCCATCTCGTAAAACCAGCGCTTCGCCGAGTCGACATCGGCAGTTGCGGGAGACAGCAGAATATCAGGGTTATTCCCGAGATACCGCGCGGCGAACGCCTCCAGCGCCGCACGCCGCTCGCGGAGCGGAAGCCCGGTGAGATCGGCGCCCGTGTCGTCCACCAGCAGATCGAATACGATCAGCCGCGCCGGCGTCTCACGCGACAGTTTCTTCACCCGCGATTCGGCCGGGTGGATTCGCTGCAGCAGTGCGTCGAAGTCCAGCCGTCCTTCTGTCGGCACAACCAGTTCGCCGTCGAGCACGAACTGGTCCGGCTTCAGCCCGCCGAGAAACGCGACCGCCTCGGGAAAGTACCGCGCCAGCTCCTCACCCGCTTTGGAGCGAACGTCGACACGTGCGCCGTCGCGAAAGCACAACGCCCGGAAGCCGTCCCATTTCGGCTCATACTGCCAGCCGTCGCCGCTCGGAATCGCGGTCGCGGTATGGGCCTCCATCGGCTCCATATCGAGAGAAATGGGCAGGCTCACAGCAGCTTCTCCAGCTGGAACCGGTTCGTTTTCAGAAGCAGCGACCGGAACAGGTCGCCCACCTCCGCCACCCGGGCCGGTACGTTGTCGATACGAAAATCCTCAATGCGCACCCCTGCCTCAATCTCCTCCCAGCTCACGGGAGTCGACACCGGCGCCCCTGGCTTCGGGCGCACCGAATACACGGAAGCCAGCGTCCGGCCCCACGCATTCTGGTTGTAATCGACAAGCACGCGACCCGGAGGGCGTTTCGCAATCCTGTACTCGGCCGTGATCAGGTCCGGGTGCTCTTTCGCCAGAGCGATGGCTGTTTTCTTCGCGAACGTCCAAACCTGCTTCTGGGTGGGCCCGCAGGTAATCGGCACGTATACATGGATCCCGCGAGACCCCGTCGTTTTGGCGACCGGCCTCATCCCGAGCCTCAGCAGCGTGTCCCGCACGCGCAGCGCAGTCGACCGCACCTGGTCCCACGTCGCTTCAGGCACGGGGTCAAGGTCGAAATGCAGGTAATCGGGACGCTGGACGTCGGCGCAGGTGGCGTACCACTGGTTCAGGTCGATGCAGCCGAGATTCACCACCCACAGCAGTGCCGCCAGGTCGTCGATTACGGGGAAGTCGATGACATTGCCCGAGCGGTGCTCGATGGCGCAGGTACGAATCCAGTCGGGCCGCGGGGAAGGCGCCCGTTTCATGAAGAAAAACTCGCCGCCAGCGCCGTGAGGATAGCGCTTCATCACCATCGCGCGGCCGTGGAGATGCGGCAGCAGCACGTCGGAGACGTCGGCATAGTACTGCAGGAGCTGTCGTTTGGTAATTCCCTCTTCGGTCCAGAACAGCTTGTCGAGGTTGGTCAGACGGACCGAATGCGGCCCCGCCTGAATCTCCCCCTCGTGCATGTCGTCGGGAATTCGGATCGGGGAAGGCATGGTGCGTCAACCGCCGCCGCAGCACCCACCGGAGTCGCCACCCGCCAGCACCGTTCGAAAATAAACGGAGGCAACGGAAACGCTCAAAAGCTGCACCGCGGGAAGCCATTCGGGCGATCCGGGGAAAACCACCTGAACCAGCAAGGGGCGGAAGTCGACAGTACAGACGTGGTCGAACTCGTCGCCAAAAAGCGGCTCCAGGACGTTCTCACGAAAGACTTCCAGCATCATCGTATCGGTGTCGGGTGAAACCCCGGCCAACAGCACGCACATAGACGCCGGCGTCTCACCCTGAAACAGAGACGCCAGTGCGACCCCTCCTGTGACAGCCGACCAGTCCAGTTCAAAATCGCCCTTCTTCAAAAACGACAACCGGTCCCGAAACGCGGTGGGGCGGTTCACCAGAAAACGTTCGATCAGGCTGCAAACGGCTTCGCCTTGTGGGTTGGTCGGGGTCAGGTCAAAGGATTGAGTCTCCACCCGTCCCTCTTCCGGAAAAATGCTCCGGACATGCAGCATCGGCCCCTGATTCAATCTCCCTCCAGGAACTGTTGGAATGCGGACCCTTCGTTGATGCGCAATCCTTTGCATTCGACTCGCACGAGTTTGGCAGGAAGGGAGTGTGTGCTATCTCTTTTGAGTAACAGCCATGACACGAGACAAGGCGCTGTCCATTCTCGAGGAGTTCACGAAGTCGGAAAGTTTGCGCAAACACGCCCTGGCCGTCGAGGCCTGCGTGGCAGCGTATGCGAAGAAGTTCGAAGAGGACGAGGAGAAATGGAGCGTTACCGCGCTGCTCCACGACTTCGATTACGAGATGCACCCCGACGCTCCGGACCATCCCATGAAAGGCGAGCCCATTCTGGCCGAACGGGGTGTGAGTGACGAAATTCGGCGCGCCATTTTGTCGCATGCCAGTTATTCCGGTGTGTCGCGCGATTCACGGCTGGAGAAAACTCTGTTTGCCTGCGATGAACTTGCTGGCTTCCTGACCGCCATTTCGTACGTCAAGCCGGGACGCAGCATTCACGAAGTGGAAGTCAAATCGGTTCGGAAGAAGATGAAGGACAAGGGTTTCGCGCGCTCCGTAAGCCGCGGCGATATTGACGACGGAGCCCGCGAGCTCAGCGTGGATCTCGACGCGCACATCGAGTTCTGCATCGCCGCCATGAAGGCCCGTGCAGCTGAATTAGGTCTCGCCGGGGCAGGCTGAGTGTTGCTGTCTGTCACATGGCTGGTTCGAAAAGACACAGCCACTTGCCCCCAAGTGCTGCCTTAGCGACTGAATACTGATATATTTACGAGCGGTGGTCCTACAGAGTACACCTGGTACTGGGTGTGCTCTGGAACACCGTTGCGTACTGAGCCAGTCCGTGGAATCGGTTGAAAGTCCGGACGGGCATTCGAAAGGGGTTTTATGAGAATCGGTAAAGCACTGCGGCAAGTTCGCCACGCCGGTCTTCTGCTAATGGCTCTTTCGCTGGTTTCCCTGGCGCCGGCCGCTTCTGTGCGGCGGTCTGTGGAAGGTAGCGCTGAGGCGAAAGCCGTAAGCCGCTATGGCCAGCTCCCATTGAGCTTTGAAGAGAATCGCGGACAAACGGACCAGAACGTCCGATATATGTCACGCGGAACCGGATACACTCTGTTCCTGACGGAAAAAGAAGCGGTTTTGTCGCTCGCTTCGATCGACGCGAACAAAAAGACGTCCTCAGTGGCGATCCGGCTTGGCTTCGCTGGCTCGCGCGGCGCTGCCGGACTGGAGGCCGCGGACCCGCAGCCTGGCGTAAGCAACTACTTCGCCGGCCCGGACCATGCGAAGTGGCTCAGGGGGCTCGCTCATTACGGGCGCGTCAACTACAAGTCGGTTTATCCCGGCGTCGACGCCGTGTTCTACGGAAATCAGCGGCAGCTGGAATATGACTTTGTGGTGGCTCCGAATGCCGATACCCGCCAGATCCGCCTCGCCTTCGACGGCGTGAAGGGTCTGCGCGTCAACCAGGCCGGTGAACTGGTCCTCAGCACCGAGTTCGGTGACCTCGTACAGGGCAAGCCGGTGGCATATCAGATGATCGACGGTGTCCGCAAGCCGGTCGGCGCGAAGTACCAGATGCGCGGCGGTGAAGTCACCTTTGCTCTGGCGCGATACGACCGCGGCAAGACACTGATCATTGACCCAACGCTACAGTGGTCCACGTTCATCGGCGGTACTGGTCTCGACAACGCGACCGACGTTGCGGTGGATGCCACCAATAACGCCTACGTGGTGGGCTACACGTCCAGCGCGAACTTCCCCGCGTCTCTCCGCTTTGGCTCATCCATCGGCGGAGCCTTCGATGCGTTTGTCGTCAAGTTTTCCACCGATGGCAAGTCCGTCGTGTGGGCCACGTTCCTCTCGGGCGAAGCGAACGATCAGGCGACAGCCGTGGCCGTCGACGGCACGGGTGTGACGGTGGTCGGCTACACAGATTCCGTTGCCTTCCCGGTGCAGAACAGTCTCCAGACCGTGCCCGGTGGCGGCGGCGACATGTTCGTCAGCAAGCTGAACCTTCAGGGCAACGTCATGATTTTCTCCTCCTACATCGGCGGCCAGTCGCTCGACATCGCCAACGATGTCGCGCTCGATTCGCTCGGTGGGGCGGTGGTTGTGGGAACCTCCAGTTCCTCGAACTTCCTGCCCGCCGGTCCCGCCAATGGCGGCACGGATGCGTTTGCATTCCGTCTGAAGCCGGACGGCGCGGGCTACGAGTACAAGGTTTTGATTGGTAGCCAGGGCAATGAAGCTGCCTTCGGTGTTGCCGTCGATTCCGCCAACAACACGTATCTCGCGGGCCGAACCAACAGCGTCTTCTTCCAGGGAACGCCCGGCGTGTTTCAGCAGACTCTGGCGAACCTCACCGGCACCAATGATGCGTTTGTGACCAAGCTCAGCCCGACCGGCGCAAAGATTTATCAGACGCTGCTCGGCGGCGCCGGCAACGACGAAGGCGTCGGCATCGACGTCGACAGCGCGGGCAATGCTTACGTGTTCGGAAACACCGACTCGACCAACTTCCCCACTACCGCGGGCGCGTATCGAACCACAGTACTGGCTTTCGGAGACACCTTCGTCACGAAGATCAATACCAACGCCACCGCGCGTGTGTGGTCCACCTACCTCGGCGGTACTGGCGCAGACAACGCCGACAGGATCCGCGTGATCCGCAGCACCGGCGTCGCGTTCGTGGTTGGAAGCACCACGTCCGCGGACTTCCCTCTGGTTGGATCCATCCAGTCGGGAATCGCCGGCAGTTCGGATATCTTCCTCACGGAGTTCACCGCAAATGGCGCCGCGCTGAACAACTCCACTTTCTTTGGTGGCGCAGGTACGGAACTCAGCGGTGGCCTCGCCATTGACGCGGCCGGCAATTTGTACATCGCCGGTACCACCAGTTCCGCCAACCTGCCCATCCTCAATGCGGCGCAGTCTGTGATCAGCGGCGCGCAGGACGGTTTCGTCACCAAGCTTTCCAACTGCTCGGTAAGCCTCACGCCGATCCGCACCGGTACCACCCCGGGCAGGGCTTACTCTTACCTGGCAGACATCGGGACCGTTTCCATCACGGGCGCCGCTGACTGCGCCTGGATTGCACAGGCTTCGGACTCCTGGATCACCCTTTCCGCACCCACCTCGGGTGCCGGAAACGGTACAGTCACCTTCACGATTCAGCAGAATCCCTTTGGAGCCCGCACCGGCTCCATCGCCATCGGGAATCAGCGCTTCACCATCACCCAGACGGCTGGTCCGGTCGCCGGCGGCGGCTGCGTATATCCGCTTGCCAACTCGGTCGACATCCTGGACGCGACCGGGGTCACCAAGACCTTCAGCGTCAGCACGTCCACCACAAACTGCCCGTTTACCGTCAGCAGTAGTGTGCCGTGGATCCTGGTCGGACCGTTCTCCGGGAATACCTCGCAGCCGATCAACTTCCTCGCTACGCCGAACTACAGCGGAGTGCCCAGAGCCGGTGTCGTTACCGTCACCGACGTGGGCACCCTCGCCGCCGTACGCACCATCACTGTCACTCAGTTCAACGCGCCTCTCGTCGAAGTGCAGCGTTTCGTCACGCTGGCCTACTTCAACCTCCTCGGCCGGTATCCGGCTCTGGACGAAATCAACGGGCAGTCGGCGCTGTTGCTTGCCAGCCAGACGAACCGGTCGCTCCTGCTCACCAACTTCATGCAGGGCGAGGAGTTCAACCAGACATCGCGATTCGTAGCGGGTCTGTATCGTGGCCTGCTCGGCCGCGATCCGGAGTTCGCTGGCTGGCAGTATCAGCGCAATGCGCTGAGGACCGGCCAGGTGTCGCAGACTGTCCTGGTGACCAACTTCCTGAACTCGGCGGAGTTCAACCTCAGGTACGGCGTGTTGACGAACGAGGCGTTCGTGTCGCTGCTGTACCTCCAGGTGCTCGGACGGGGCGGTGCTCCATTCGAAATCACTGGTCAGGCGAACCTGCTGAACAATGGCTCGTCAAACCGGGTAGCCATGGCCAACCAGTTCCTGAACACGGCGGAGTTCCGGCTCAACAACGCAAACCGAATCACGGCATTCCTTTTGTACGCCGCGATCCTCGGTCGCAACCCGGCCAGCGCGGAAGTGGATTTCCGCGCAAGTCAGCTGGTCTTTACTCCTCTGCTGAACGTGGTGAACGAGTTTGCCACGTCGGCGGAACTGATCCAGCAGACCCAATAGTCTGCTAAAAGACGTAATGTATTTAACAAAGGCTCAGTAAGGCATAGTCCTGCTGGGCCTTTTGTACCAGTTTACGGTTTCATCTCACGCCGCAATCGGGTATCGTAAGTTTAGTCGCATGTCCGGAGATTAAATACTTGAACAAACTTCACACATCCTTGTCTCTGTCAACAACTGTGATCCTCCCGGCACTCATGCTGGCGTGTATGGTCCAGAATGCCACGGCGGCCACTGCAAGCCGCCAGGTTGGGGTACCACTTTCATTCGAACCAAATCGGGGGCAGTCGGCCACCGACATAAGGTACCTTGTGCGCCGCGGCAATTCGGCGATGTTTTTTGCGCAGAATGAGGCACTGCTGGCTGTTTCTTCGAAAACCAGCGCAGGCAAAGAGCGACGAATCCAGACACTGCGTTTTCAGTGGGTAAATGGCTCGACAACCCGCATCAGTGGCGAAGCAAAGACCGGCGGTGTCAGTAATTATTTGATCGGCAATAATCCTGCAAACTGGAAAACGGGCATCCCGCAGTTCGGTCGCGTCCGCTATCACGAACTGTATCCGGGAGTAGATCTGGTTTATTACGGTAAGGATGGAGCGCTTGAGTACGACCTCGTGGTTGCTCCTGGCGCCGATACTTCGGCCATTCGCTTGCTTGTAGGCGGCGCCGACAAGATCGAGCTTCGCGCTGGCGAACTGGTTCTGCACACGCCTCAGGGCGAAGTAGTGCAGGGCCGCCCGGTCGTGTATCAGCAGATTGCCGGTGTCCGCAAAGCAGTCGATTCCCAGTACCGGATCGGCCAGAACGGCCAGATCAGTTTCCAGCTGGGCGCTTATGATCGCAGCAAGGAACTCGTGATCGATCCTACGATCGCCTACTCCGTCTTGTTCGGTGGCTCGGCGAGCGAGCAGGCGGACGCGATCGCAGTGGATTCCACTGGCGCCGCTTACATCGCCGGCCAGACCCTGTCGACCAATCTGGTTACGGTCGGCCCCTTCCAGGCCGCACTGGCCGGTGGCTCGGGCGTCGACGCCTTCGTTATGAAGCTGAATCCGGCTGGCACCGCGGTGGTGTACTCGACATACCTTGGCGGCAACGGCTTCGATGCCGCTCACGGAATCGCCGTTGACTCCGCTGGTGCAGCGTACATCGTCGGCGAAACGAATTCCAGCGCGTTCCCGACTTTCGCCCCGCTCGATACCTCGCTCTCCGGCTCCTCCGACGGGTTCCTGACGAAGCTGCTGGCGAGTGGCGCGTCTGTCGGCTACTCCACATACCTCGGCGGCAGCGGGATCGAAATTGGGAATGCAGTCGCTGTTGATGCAGGCGGTTCCGCATTCGCGGTCGGCAGCACCACATCTGTTTTCCTCAACAACCTGCCCGCCGGTGCAGGAACGCGGCAGGGTACACAGGACGCCTTTATAACCAAGATTACGGCGACGCCTGCTGTTGCCTTTACGCGGTACATTGGCGGTACCGGCATTGAAACTGCCTATGCCGTCGCGGTGAGGAGCAGTGCCGTATATGTGGCAGGTGAAACCACCTCCACGAATCTGACCGGCACGGCGCTACAGACAACCAATGGCGGTGGCACCGACGCGTTTATCGCCAAACTGGTGGATAGCGGCGCTTCTCAGACCTGGTTCACCTACTTCGGCGGAACAGGAACGGATTCGGCCCGCGGCATCGCACTCGATCAACTGGGCAACGTCTATGTGGCCGGTAAAGCAGGCGCAGGACTGCCCGTCGCAAATGCGCGCCAGTCGACGTTTGGAGGCGGTACAACGGACGGCTTCGTGCTCGCCACCAATACCGACGCGAGCGTAAAGCACGCAGCCACCTACCTCGGCGGCAGCGGTGAGGATACGGTCTGGGGCATCGCCCTGAATCCGAACAACTCCATCTTCGTTGCCGGTTCCACCGCGTCGTCCAACTTCCCGGTTACCAACAATCTGAAAACTACTGGCCTTGGAGCTTCCACGGACGCGTTTGTCACCAAGTACAGTGTCCGGCTCGCCGCGTATCTGTTCTCCACGTATCTCGGCGGAACCGGTACCGACGTTGCGCTCGGCATCGCCGCCGACACGTCAGGCGCTTATCTGACCGGTTACACGCTTTCAACGGACTTCCAGTCCGCGACGGGAACCCTGCAGGCGCAGGACGCTTTCCTCATGAAGCTCACCTCCACCTGTACGTTCACTTTCAACCCGAATCCGGTGGCCTTCAGCTCGGCCGGCGGGACTATCACGGTTAACGTGACAGTGGGCAGCGAATGCGGCTGGACTGTAGCCACTTCGGACTCCTTCCTTACGCTCAGCACCGATCCCTTTGGCGCGGCCAATGGCAGCTTCACAGTCACCGCAACCAGCAACTCGGGCGCTCCGCCCCGCAGCGGCAGCATCACGGTCGGCGGCGTCACGCTGCCTGTGACCCAGGCCAGCGCCTGTACTTACGGACTCTCCTCCAGCAGTACCAGCGTCGGCTCGGGGACCACCACAGGAACCGTCAACGTCATTCCGTCGATCGGCACCTGCGCCTGGACAGCAGCGTCCAGCCAGCCGTGGGCGACGATCACTTCGGCGACCTCCGGAACGGGTACCTCGGCCGTCAACTTCTCGGTAGGCATCAACCCGCTGCCCGCGGAGCGCATCGCTACTCTGACCATCGGTGGCCAGACCTACACCATCACGCAGGCCGCCCGGGTTCGCAACGGCGACGCGGTGTCCATGTATAAGGACGGCGGGTGGCGTCAGGACGCAGCTCGCGCATTCGTGGCGAACTCCAGCACTCTGACCTTCGCCTGGGGCACGCCTGGCTATACTGCCGTGGCAGGCGACTGGAACGGCGACGGCATCACCAAAGTCGGCGTTTTCCTCAATGGCACCTGGATTCTCGACATGAACAACAGCCGAAGGCTCGATGCCGGCGACCTGATCTTCCAGTGGGGCACTGCCGGCACAACGCCGGTGGTCGGCGACTGGGACGGCGACGGAACTACAAACGTCGGCGTGTTCACCGCCGGTAACTGGTATCTTGACCTGAATGGCAACCGCCAGCTCGACGGCGGCGAAGCGTTCGCCTGGGGCCCGGTCACCGGTACGCCGATGGTGGGCGACTGGAATGGTAGTGGCAAGACCAAGGTCGGCAGCTATAACCCGGCAAACGGCGTCTGGATTCTGGACACTAACGGCGACAAGACTTACCAGTTCCCATCTGACTTCCACTTCCAGTGGGGCACCGCCGGATTCACTCCGCTGGTGGGCGATTTCTTCGGCCGCGGCGTAGATAATGTGGCCGTTTACCGCACCGGTCAGTTCTGGATTGAAAGTGGTGACGGTTTCTCCAACGTCGCTGACTTAAACTTCACGCTGATCCCGAGTTCCTCCGGTACTCCGGTCGTCGGCGACTGGAATAACAGCGGCGAGACCAAGGTCGGCATCCTCACCGGAAACCAGTTCACTTTGGACTACGACGGGAACGGCATCCTCAATCTGACCAACGACAAGCAGTTCACCTTCGGCACCACCGGCGACACCCCGGTCATCGGACGCTGGAACCCGTAGGCCAGAACCGCTACAGTAAACCGAAAGCCCCGGAGGATCCTCCTCTCCGGGGCTTTATCCTTTTTTCGCCCGGCCTCAGCGCCGGCCCCCGGGTTCGGATAAGATAAGGGCCATGGATCGCAGGTCATTCGTACAGGCCGCCGGCGCCGGCATGTCAGCCGCCGTGTTGTCAGAAGCCGCTCAGGTCAAGCCCGTCGAGCGCAAGGGCCGGCTTAAGCAGTCAGTCTGCCGCTGGTGTTACTCGAAGGTCCCCATCGAAGATTTCTCGAAGGAGTGCGCCCGCCTGGGACTGCGCTCGGTCGACCTCGCCGCCAAAGAAGAGTGGCCGATCATTAAGAAATATGGTCTGCTGCCCACCATGATCGGCGGCGGCACCACCATCCCCGACGGCTTCAATCGCAAAGAAAACCACGAAGGCATCGAGACCCGGTTCCGCGAGTCCGTCAAGAATGCGGTCGAGTTTGGCGCACCCAGCATCATCGTCTTCTCCGGTAACCGCAAGGGCATGTCAGACCAGGAGGGCCTCGAAAACTGCGCCATTGGGCTGAAAAAAGTGATGCCCATCGCCGAGGACAAGGGCATCCTCGTGTGCATGGAACTGCTCAACAGCAAAGTGAACCACAAGGACTACATGTGCGACCACACGGCCTGGGGCGTCGACCTGGTAAAGCGCGTCGGGTCGCCAAAGTTCAAGCTGTTGTACGACATCTATCACATGCAGATCATGGAAGGCGATGTCATCCGCACTATGCGGGAGAACCAGCAGTACATCGGCCATCTCCACACCGGCGGCAACCCTGGCCGCAATGAGCTTGATGACACCCAGGAACTGAACTATAAGGCGATCGCGAAAGCCGTGGTCGACATGAAGTTCGATGGCTACTACGCCCACGAGTTCATCCCAAAGCGCGACCCCATGACCTCGCTGGCCGAAGCCACCGACCTCTGCGATGTTTAACTAACCGAGTTTAGGCCGTTCCATCTGGAAGCGGTCCGTTGTGCGCGCGTACGTCGGGCCGCCCATCCTCGCGATGGCCCGGAGCTTGTCCGGGTCGATCTTGTAATTGTCGAAAAGTTCGTCGGCAACGTGGAACCGAAGCACCTCGCCCAGCACGATGCTTCCCCCGAGCGGTTTCGTGCTGACTTGCACCACCTGGACCAGCCGGCACTCCATGTGAATTCGCGATTCGGCCACCCGCGGCGGGCGCACCAGTTCGCTCGCCAGCGGCGTCAGCCCCGCAATTTCGAACTCGTCCACCTCGGGCGGGTACTCAGGCGCGGTCCGGTTCATCGCCTCGCCGAAATCCTCCGACACGATATTTACGACGAACTCCCCCGTGGCCTCGATGTTGCGCAGTGTGTCCTTGCGGTTGCTGTCCGAGCCCCGCACCAGCGGCGAAAATGCGATCACTGGCGGATTCGCGCTGACCGCGGTGAAAAAGCTGAACGGCGCCAGGTTGCGGTTACCCTCAGAGTCCACCGTCGACACGAAGGCGATAGGGCGCGGCACAATCACGCCAACCATCAGCTTATATATATTTTGCGGACCTGCGGCTTCCGGATCGATGACCATATGAATCCAGAATAGCGATGCAGGAAACACCACTAGTATGTGGTGCGTATAATATACGGGGAGGGTGGTGCCAATGCCGTCGCAATTGCTCGAGCTCGAAGTCGCCAGCACTTATACCGTTCAGCAGTGGGACACCTACTCGGAGGAGAACCACCGGGCATGGCGAATGCTGTACCGCCGCATGGTGCCGAAATGGGAGCGGTTCGCCAATCCCCGTTTTCTGGAAGGGCTCGGCGCCCTCGCGCTTGACCCCGTCCGAATCCCACGTCTCGACGAGGTCAACCGGTTCCTCTGCCCGCTCACCGGCTTCCGGGCTTGCGCCGTCTCCGGCTACGTTCCCGCGTTCGTCTTCTTCGACTGCCTCCGCAATCGCGAGTTCCCCACCACCGTCACCATCCGCCCATCCGACCGGCTCGACTACCTGCCCGAGCCCGATATCTTCCACGACATCGCAGGGCACGTGCCCATGCACACCGATCCCGATTTCGCCGAGACACTGGTCCGGTTCGGCCACTGCGCACACACCGCGGCGGAAATCGTGGCTGGCATACGGGATGAGGAACTGCGGATATCGCGACTGACCAGCATCCTCCGGGCGATGGCCCGATTCTTCTGGTTCACCATCGAGTTCGGCCTGATGCGCACCCGCGCTGGTCTCCGGGCCTACGGCAGCGGTTTGCTGAGCTCGTTCGGTGAACTGGAACATTCCCTTCTGTCACCCGACGTGCAGCGCTGTCCGATCCGCATGGAGTGGGTAGTCAATCAGTGTTTTGAGATCGACCAATATCAGCCGCTGCTGTTCACAGTCAGCGGTTTTGACCACCTCTACTCGCTGGTCGACGAACTGGAACAATGGATGCGGAACGGCCGCCTCGACAATGTGGCAGGCGGCGAACCGGCGCTCCGCGAAGAAGACCTGAAGAGCTTCCTGCATCGAACCGTATCCTGAGTACATGGCCTCCAAAGCCGTTGTACTTCTCAGCGGTGGACTCGATTCCGCCACCTGCCTCGCGATTGCCCGGGACCGCGGCTTTGCATCCTACGCGCTCTCGTTCGACTACGGACAGCGACATCGTTTCGAACTCCAGGCAGCCGCGCGCGTGGCGGCTCATCTTGGCGCTGTGAAGCACCAGGTCGTACGCTTTGACCTGCGAGCCTTCGGTGGCTCGGCGCTGACCGCCGACATCGACGTGCCTAAGGGTCGCAGCGCGGAGGATATGTCGCACGATATCCCCATCACCTACGTCCCGGCGCGCAACACCATCTTCCTGTCCTTCGCGCTGGCGTGGGCTGAAGTGCTCGGGTCGTCCGATATCTTTCTGGGAGTGAACGCGCTTGATTACAGCGGCTACCCCGACTGCCGCCCGGAGTATGTCGAAGCCTACAGCAAGATGGCCAACCTCGCGACGCGGGCCGGAGTCGAGGGCACGCAACGCCTCACCATCCACACGCCCCTGATCGCCATGACGAAAGCGGAGATCATTCGGGAAGGCCTGCGCCTTGGCGTCGACTACAGCCTCACCAGCAGCTGCTACGACCCTTCGCCGGAAGGCGTGCCGTGCGGCGGGTGCGATTCGTGTCTACTTCGAGCGAAGGGTTTCGCCGAAGCGGGCGCGGTCTAGCCAGGTCTAGCCAGGTCGGGCAGGCCAGCGGAAGAAGCCCGGACACAGGCTCGCAAACGGTTTGGAAACTCCACCGCGGATTCTGAAAGAGATGCGGGAAATCGACGTTCTCACATCTCGAAACCATTGCTCAGGATTCTTAAATGTTGCGCACCCGCAGGCCAGCGATGCCGCTACTGTACCGGAGAGTCCGGAGGGGGCAGCTGAACCTCGCGTTCTGGTTCCACCGCCAGCACGCCTTGCACCTTTCCCAGCCCCTCCAGCGCCGCCTCCGCCACCTCGCCCGTAACGATCCCGATCTCCACCAGTTTCTGATCCACCCGCAGTCCCGCGCTCGTCAGCCGCCCTGCGACCTCGTTGAGATCCTGCCCGTCCTGAATGGTTGCCGTGATCCGCATAAGAACAACTTGCTCCAGGTTCTAAGCATAGCGGCACCAGCACCTCCCCGGGGATATGCTGGTGCCGCTCAGGTTCCAGCCGGCCGGATCAGGGAGCCTGAACCAGGCCTGCGCCCACGTCGGTCGCCGGGAGCGGCAAACGACGGGCGCGCGCCAGCAGCGCCTGCCGCAGCGCCGCGCCCCGCAAGCTCGGATTCGACTGCGCCAGCAGCGCCGCGCAGCCCGCCACGTGCGGCGTCGCCATGCTGGTGCCGGAGAGCGTGTTGTAGCGTTGCGGCATCGGGAACGACGAGAACACGTTAACCCCAGGACCCGCAATCTCGATCTTGCCTCCATTCGAGAACGGAGCCACCCGAAGCTGTTCACTCAGCGCCGCCACCGCGACGATCGACGGCGAATTCGCCGGGCGTCCCGTGGGCTTGATCACGCCCGGTCGGGTGCTGTCGTTGCCCGACGCCGCCACAATCAGGGTTCCCGCAGCCAGTCCTCGCTTCGCCGCCTGCTCGTACGCCGCCGAAACCGGTCCCTGCGCCCCCAGCGACATCGAGATCACGCTGCAGTTGTTCGCAATCGCCCAGTTGATGCCAGCCAGAATCCCACCGTCCGCGCCGCTGCCGGCGTTGGAAAGCACCTTGCCAGCGAAGATCATCGCCTGGTGCGCGATTCCATACCGCTGCGTGCTTCCCGGCGGAGTCTTCGTCCCGCAGGACGTCCCGCAGCAGTGCGTTCCGTGGCCATGCAGATCCTGCACCGCCTGCCCGGCGATGAAACTCTGCGAACTGATGGACCGCCCCGCGAAGTCCGGGTGCCCCAGGTCGATGCCGGTATCCAGAATCGCCACCCGGATGCCCGCGCCGGAAAAGTTGCTGTTCACGGCCTTCGTCG
>JAWXCM010000384.1:0-15768 GCA_034408745.1 Bryobacteraceae bacterium | reverse complement strand
GCGCAGGTGAACGCGAAAGACGCCGCGGGCTCGGCGGCACTGGACGAGGCGGCGTGGAAGGGGCAGGCGGCCATCGCGACCGTGCTTCTGAAGCGAGGCGCCGACGTGATGGTTCGAAACAAAGATACCGGCGCGACGCCCCTGCATGAGGCCGCCACCAAGGGACACGCCGACGTGGTTCGCGTGCTGCTGGCCAGCGGTGCCGATGCGAACGCGTACGACAATTCCAGCACCACACCTCTGGACGAGGCACTGCGTTACCGCCACAGGGCGGTGGTGGGGCTGTTGATGGAGAAATCGGGCAAGATGAGCCGCGCCGCGGTTTTGCGCCAGATGCAGGACGCTATCATGCGAGGGCAGATCGACATGGTGGCCCTGCTTTTGGAAAAGGGCGCGAACCCGAACGCCAGGACGCCCGGCGGCGGTATGTTGCTGCATGACGCGGCGCTCAAAGGACACAAGGAAATCACCGAACTCCTGCTGGCCGCCGGCGCGGACGTGAATGCGTTGAACAGCGCCGGGGGCACCCCTCTGCACGATGCGGCGCTTGGCGGACACGCCAACGTACTGGCGCTGCTGCTGAGCAAGGGCGCGAACCCGGCTGTCACGGAGCGCGAAACGGGAGCTACGCCTCTGCACCACGCGGCATCATGGGGTCGCACTGAGGCGCTCGAGCTGCTGCTAAAGGCGGGAGCCGATCCGAATGTGCCGAACAAATTCGGCACGCGGCCGCTGAAATCGGCGCTCACCAACGGACACATTCAAGCTGCCGAGCTTCTCCGCCGATATAAAGCCAGAGAATAAAGTGTGCCAGCATCTCTTTCCAGACTTCAGGACGACGAAATTCGAAACGCGCTCACCAGGTTTTCCAACGCTGTATCGGAATCCGCTGCTTCCGTTGACCGGCAGTTTCGCGCCAAAATCGCGGTACTTGGTCTGTCGCCGGAACAGCGCGCCCTCGTATTGAGACTGACGCCGGGAGCGGCGGTCCGTGCCCATTCCAAAGGGGTGTCGATAAGGCAGTTCCTTGTCGAGGCCGCGGCCTCCAGCCGTCAACTCGCCCTGTGCGACGTGGACCGAGGCACAGTACTGCGGATGTTGCCGGAATATGCGCAGCTTACCGAGGCTGCGGTCGCGGAACTTCCAGCGGGGGAACGGGGCGCCGTGCGGTCGGCCCGCACGCATCTGCTGAACGCGTTGCGGCTGGCGATCCACGAAGCCTGGGCACTGGTCGGCAGCCAGGAACTGCAGCTGATGAACGATCTGCTGGCGGCGGAGCACGAGTCTCAGGATGAGGCGGCGCTCGCCGGTCCGGTGCTTCGGGTTTTGGTGGCCCACTTTGGAGCCGCTGCGGGGACGTGGTTTCGAAGCTCAGAAACCGCTTTGACCGCGATCGCCAGCGAAGGCGTGAAGGGAACGCTACCTGCGGTGCATGCGGCGGTAACTCCTGGGTTGCGTCATCGGGTCCGCGCTCTGGATCCGGACGACCCGCTGGAGACCTCGGCCATTCTGGTGCCCGCGTGGCGGGGCTCGAACGGTTCTGTGTGGTCGGTGCCGGCAGGCGAAAGCGTGGTGCAACTCCAGTTTGCCGCGAAACGAGCGATATTGACGCAGGAGCAGCGGCTGCTGCGAATGACTGCTGCGCGAATCACCGACGCTGTGCAGCGCCTGGCACGCGAGGAGAGGCTGCGGGGGCTGTCGATACGCATGCTGGAGGTGGAGGAACTGGAACGGCGGCGTATCGCGCGCGAGCTGCATGACGATGCGGGGCAGGCGCTGGTGGTGGCGAGATTACAGCTCGAGATGCTGGAGATATCACTTACTGACAGCTCAGGCGAAGTACGTAATACCATCGCGGAAATACGTGGAATTACTGAGAAGACTATCCTGGGAGTTCGCAGGCTGATCTCTGACTTAAGTCCGGCTGTGCTGGAACAGCTTGGTCTGGGTGCGGCGATCCGGCAGCTCGGCAACCGATTCCGGAGCAGTTATCAGGTAAGCCTAAGGCTGCACTTACCTCAGCTGCCCAGACTGGACCCGCGGCTTGAGTTAGTGCTTTACCGCGTTTTGCAGGAGTGCTTCAGTAACATTTCGCGCCATTCGCAGGCGACACGTGTAAATGTTTCGGTTACCCCCACCGATAGAACACTTAAGCTGACCGTTGAAGATAACGGAGTCGGCTTCCGGGTGGAAGAAGGACTGGGCCGAAGAAATTGTTTCGGACTGCTGGGAATCCGTGAGCGCGTCAGCCTGATCGGAGGTCGATTCCAGGTGGAAAGCGAACTCCGAGGCAGTCAACGCGGCCCAACTGAGCACGAAAGTGGTACCAAAGTAGTGGTTGAAATACCGCTTAGGGGGGAGTACCCTAACAGTGTTCAGTTGTAGTACGATAATCATGGACGGTACCAGCGTTTAAGTAAGATTGGATACAGAGGGGGCACGGGTAGGGTATGTCCAAAATTCGAATAATGCTGGCTGACGATCATACATTGTTCCGTCAAGGCATTCGCACACTATTGTCTATTGAGCCAGATATGGAAGTTATTGGCGAAGCAGGAAATGGCGGCGAGGCGGTGGAACGTGCGAATGAGACCAGGCCGGATGTTGTGCTGATGGACATCGGCATGCCCGGTTTGAGCAGCTTTGAAGCGACCCGTCAAATCAAGAAAGCCCGGCCTGAAGTTAAGGTTCTGTTCCTTACTATGTACGACGACGAAGATTACCTCGTCGAAGGCATGGAGGTAGGAGCGAGCGGATACGTACTCAAAGACAGCCCGGCGCAGCAGTTAGTGGCCGCGATTCGAGACATCTGCCGCGGAGGCAGTTACCTGAGTCCGCGTATGTTGTCGCAGCTGGTGGACGATTTCCGCACGCGGATTAAGTCAGCCAACCGTATGCCCCGGTTCGCCACACTTACTGTTCGTGAGCGCGAAGTATTGAAAATGCTCGCCGAAGGTCAGTCTGTAAAAGAGATCGCCTGCGACCTCAGCCTGAGCGTTAAGACGGTGGAAGCGCACAAGTTCAACCTGATGCGCAAGCTGGATATCCACAACAAAGCACAGCTGGTTCAGTACGCGATCCAAAAGAAGATCATCAAGATCCCGAACATGGTCTAAAACGGGCTGGCGGAGGAGTAGGCTGCTGGCGCGGTTATACTCCCAGTAATGACCAAAGCCTTCTCCGCGGCTCTTTTGTTGCTGCTGGTCCCGTTTATTTTTTCCCAGCAACGCCCCGCTAACGCTCCTCCCGCTCCGCCTGCTCCCACCATCGAAGAATACGAACCCCGCGCGATGCTCGTGGTGCCGAAGCACGAGGTGCCGAGGGCGAAGTACCCCTTCATCGATATCCACACGCACCAGCGCGACAGCAGCCCGGCTGCGCTCGACAAGCTGATAGCGGATATGGACAGGATGAACATGAAGATCATGCTGAGTTCGCCGGTTGCCGGAAGCTACGGCAACAGGAGCGGAAGGGGCGAGTCCACGCAAAAGTACATTGATGGCATCCGAAAGTACTCGAATGCGGCACGCTTCGCCAGCATGACAAACGTCAACTTTTCGGATCTGGAAGGCGCCGCGAAGCAACTGGAAGAAGACATTAAATACGGAGCGATGGGAGTCAAGGTCTGGAAGAATCTGGGAATTAATGAGAAGGACAAGGACGGCAAGCGAATCCCGGCAGATGACCCGCGGCTGAAGCCGGTGTGGGATGTAGCGGCAAAGTACAAGGTTCCGGTCATGATCCACACAGCCGACCCGAAGCCGCTGTTCGATCCGATGGACAAGTTTAATGAGCGGTGGCTGGAGTTAAAGATTCAGTCAGGGCGTGCCAATCACGGCGGCGTGAGCTGGGATCAACTGATCGGCGAGCAGCACAACCTGGTCCGCACCAATCCGAAGACGACCTTCATCCTGGCGCACATGGGGTGGATGGCGCACGATCTGGGGACCCTCGGCAAGCTGATGGATGAGATGCCCAACATGAATGTGGAATTCGCGGCGATACTGGGCGAGCTCGGCCGACAGCCACGGGCGGTGAAGCGGTTCTTCACTAAATATCAGGACCGTGTTCTGTTTGGCAAGGACCGGTACGACCCGGAAGAATATCCGTTTTACTTCCGGATGCTGGAGACTGACGATGAGTGGGTCGACAACATCCGCAAGTATCACGGGCTGTGGCACCTGTATGCGCTCGACCTGCCGGACGCCGTGCTGAAAAAGATCTATTACAAGAACGCACTGCGAATGTTTCCCAGCCTGAGTACAGACGGCTTTCCGGACTGACGTGAGCCGAGAAGACATCCTCCCGAGGTTGCGTGAAAGGATAGTCGCTTTTGCGGCATCTCGTACAGGGAGAGATTCCGCGGAAGATCTGGCTCAGGAAGTGTTGATGGTTCTGGAAGACCGTTACCCGGATGTCGACGGCCTCGACCAGTTGTTGCCTCTTTCGTTACGCATTCTGCGCTTCAAGATGGCCGCGGCAAGACGCAAGATGGTTCGGCGCGGCGAGAACACAGCCGTCGGGGTGGACGAGTTGCCGCTGATGGACATGGGCCCGTCTCCGGAGGTAATGGCCAGTGACCGCGAGCTTCTCGAGCGTATAAAGCAGGCCGTGCCGAAGCTCGGGCAGCGGTGCCGCGAGATATTTCGGCTGAAACTGCTGGGCAAAACGTTTCCCGAGATTCAGGAGGAGTTGGGAGCGGCATCCATCAACACGGTCTATACATGGGATTCGCGGTGCCGGCAGAAACTGCTGGACCTGATGGGCGGCAAGTGGGAAAAGCGATGACGGACGAGGTTCGCAAACTGCTCGGGGGGTACGCCACAGGCACACTGACGGAGGAAGAGCGCGCCCTGCTGTACGAGGCTGCGCTCAACGATGCCGCGGTCTTTGAGGCGATGGAGGACGAACAGGCGGTTCGCGATCTGCTGGACGATTCCTCGGCACGCGCGGAACTGCTGGCCGCCGTCCAGGAAAGGCCATTCTCGATTGCAGGGGCCCTGCGCGACTGGTTTGAGCGGCCGCAGTCGAAGGTGCTGATTGCCATCGGAATGGTGATACTGGTGGCGATTGGCGTGAGGGAGTCGAAGGAGCGGCATGAGCCGGGAGGGCGGGATTTGGTGGCCGTACTGCGGCCTGCTCCCGCGACTCGGCCCATGGAGGATGCGGCTCCGCAGCCGTCAGCTCAGACCGCTCCGGCGCCTCGCACTGCGGAGAAGAAAGCGGAGACCCGCGCGTTCGGCGCGCCGCCGCCGCCTCCTCCACCATCGCCGCAAGCTACGGCTGCTGCGCCGGCTGTTGCCGCGACTGCCTCCGATGCCCAGGCTGTCGAAGCGCAAGTGCTGTCGTGGTCGGTTCTGCGGGTGGACGCGGCAGGCGCCGTGACTCCTGTTGAACGCAGCTATGCATTCGATTCCGGCGAGAAGGCTCGTATCCGCGTGGAATCGACACAGGCCGGGATGTTGCTGGCGAAGCAGGGCGAAGACGTGCTGTATGCGGGCACGATATCACCGGGTTTGCCCGTGGTGCTTCGGCGCGACATTGCATTTACCGGCGCTGGCGAGGCGCCTGGTATCGATCTGGAATGGGCGCCCTCGCCACCCGCGCCGGTTGCGGCTCCCCTGGCCGCTCCACCTCCGCCACCCGCTGCTTCGGCTCGACGCGATTTGCGGAGAGCCGCACCGGAGGCGGGTGTGGTGGGCGGTGTGATCGGCGGCGTACCGTCGGGACAGAGCATGGGCTTTCGTCAGGGCGACCCCGTGCTGGAGGCTGCACAACAACCCGTGCAGCGCACCCGGGTCCGCGTTCAGTTGCGGCGAAAAAGTCCCTGAAAGGCATCTTCGTCTGAAGGCATTTACCTCGCGAGGAGGAATCCGAATGGCAATGAAGATGCCAGCAATGGTGGTACTGGCCGGCGCGGCAGGATTACTGATGGTGGCCCCGCGGCCGACACCGGCGGCTCCGGCGTCCCCGCAACGCACCGGCCCGCGTGTGACACAAGGTGCGCTGATTATCCGCGACACCCAGCAGCCGTGGCAACTGGAGTGCCCGCTGAAGCATACCGACGTGAAGGCCGAGATCAGCGGCTTTATCTCGCGCGTCACGGTGACCCAGGATTTCGAGAACACGGCAAAAGACAAGGTGGAAGCGGTCTACGTGTTTCCACTGCCGCACAACGCCGCGATTGACGCCATGACGCTGCAAATCGGCGATCGCGTCATCAAGGGTCAAATCAAGCGCAAACAAGAGGCTCAGGCGATTTATCAGGCGGCTCGCAATGCCGGCAATGTGGCGGCGCTGCTCGACCAGGAACGACCGAACATCTTCACGCAGAGTGTCGCCAATATTGCGCCTGGTGCGAAGGTGCGAGTTGTCATCAGTTACTCAGAGCGACTGGAGTACGAAGCCGGAACGTATCAGTTCACGTTTCCGATGGTGGTGGGACCGCGGTATCACCCTCGCAATGTGACCGATGCCGCCCGCATCACGCCGCCCGTGGCGCGGCCGGACCAGAGAGCCGGGCACGATATCTCCGTGGAAGTGAAGCTGGATGCAGGCGTCGCGCTCGATTCAGTGGACAGTCCGAGCCATCCCGTGCAGAGCGACCGGCCGTCGCCTGCAAGAGCGGTGGTGCGGCTGCGTGACCAGGACACCATCCCAAACAAGGACTTCATCCTTCGATACGACGTGGCGGGTCGCAAGATCGGCAACGCGGTGCTGACGCATCGGGATCAGCGCGGGGGATTCTTCAGCCTGATCCTGCAGCCACCTGAGCGTGTCACTCCGACGGAGATTACTCCGAAAGAAATCGTGTTTGTGCTGGACACATCTGGCTCCATGAACGGGTTCCCGCTGGAGAAGGCGAAGGAATCGATGCGAATGGCGCTGGCGGGCATGCATCCGCGCGACACGTTCAACCTGATCACATTCTCTGGCGACACGCAGATTTTGTTTCCGGCGCCGGTACCCGCCACTCGCGAGAATCTGGCGAGAGCGGAGCAGTTTCTGGCTTCGCAAACGGGCCACGGCGGCACGGAGATGATGAAAGCGATTCGCGCCGCGCTCGAACCGAGCGACTCACAGGAACACCTGCGCATCGCGTGCTTCATGACGGATGGTTTTGTGGGTAATGAAGCTGAGATCATTGCTGAGATTCAGAGGCATCCGAATGCTCGCGTATTTTCGTTCGGCATCGGCAACTCGATCAACCGGTACCTGCTGGACAAGATGGCCGAGGCGGGTCGCGGTGAGGTGGAGTACGTCAGCCTGGAGGCGCATGGCTCGGCTGCCGCGAAGCGGTTTCATGAGCGCGTGAACAGTCCCCTGCTGACAGACATTCGAATCGACTGGAACGGGCTCCCGGTGGAGGAGCTGTTTCCGGCCCGGATTGCCGACTTGTTCGCGGCGAAGCCGGTGGTTGTGACCGGCAAATACAGCCGCGCGGCCAAAGGTGTAATCCGGCTGCAGGGGCGTATGGCGGGCAAGGCCTACTCGGCAGAAATCCCGGTCGAGCTGCCAGGGGCCAATTCAGCCAATGAAGCGCTGGCGAGCTTGTGGGCCCGGACGAAGATCGATTCTCTGATGCTCGACGCAGGACCCGACGCCGTCGAGCAGATCACGAAGCTGGGGCTCGACTACCGGTTGATGACGCAGTACACGTCATTTGTCGCGGTTGAAGAGACAACGGTGATCGAGGGCGGCAAGCCGCGGCGCGTCGAGGTGCCGGTGGAGTTGCCGGAGGGAGTCAGCTACCAGGGCGTGTTCGGCGAGAGCCCGCGGGCGATGGTGATGGCCAGCATTGCCCAGGCCATGACGTTCCTTCAAAGCCAAGGAGCGGTCGGTGGGGTGATTGGCGGAGTGCCGTCAGCGAGCGATGCGATGGTCGCGCCCCGACAGATGGCGCCGCCGCCTCCACCTGCCGCGGCGCCTTCTTACGCGAAGATGGAACAGGCGAAGTTGAAGGTGGACCCGGCTCTGAAGGGACTGACCGGCAAGCTACGTGTGTCGCTGGCCATGGCAGACACCAGCGACGCCACGCTGGCGCTGTTGAAGCAGGCAGGTGTCGAAGTGGTGGAGCGGCGGCGAGCCGGCATCCTGATCGTGCGTATCGACGCATCGAAACTCCCCGCCCTGGCGCAGCTGGACGCTGTGCTCTGGATAGGGAAGATCGAGTAGTCGTTATGCTTCCGGAGTGGCGGGCTCGGCGTTACGAAGCGCCGCGGCCCGTTCTTCCGGTCGCGTGTCGGCCAGATAGGTTCCGCCCGCGGTCTCTACCGCTGCCAGGTACTTCAGCTTCTTCTGGCTGCGCTGCAGGGGCAGAAACTCCACGTGGAAGTGGAAGAAGGGATGGTTGCCGTGCACGGGCGGCATGCGCAGCACCATCATCAGTGGCAGGACGGTGTCCTTCGGTTCGATGTCCGTGTACAGGTGATCGTACTTGCGACGGACAGTGCTGAGCATGGACGCGAAGCTTTGCCGCTCCTCTTCGGTCATGTCCTGCAATCGACCGAAGTGGCGCCTCGAGTAAAGCTGAATCTCCGACGGGAAGCGCGCCGCAAACGGCACGAACGCGACGAAGTGCTCATTCTCCGCCACGATCCTCACCTTATCGGCGATCTCCCGCTTCATCAACTCACAATACAGGCAGGTGAAGTTGCACTGGTAGTGCTCGCGGCTTGCGTCGAGTTCGGTTTGCACCAGCGGCGGCACGAACGGGAAGGCGTAGATCTGTCCGTGCGGGTGCGGCATGGTGACCCCGATGGCGACACCGGTATTTTCGAACACCATGATGTGCTGTACGTCGGGAAGCTTCGCCAGTTCGTCGACCCTGCTGGCCCACACATCGACGATCTTGCGCCAGTGCTCTGCCGGCAGGTCGGACGGCCGCTGCGTGTGATTCGGGTGATAGAGAATGACGTCGCATTTGCCGCGCGCGCCCGTGGTCCTGAACAGGCCGGGCTCGGGGTCGAACGGCTCTTCGTCTTCATCGAAGGCGGGAAAGTCGTTGGGATAAACGTAGACGTCGTAGTTGTCGGGAACCTGTCCAGAGCCGGGATCGAAGGGGCACCAGTTGGCCGGCATCTGCGGCCGGTTCTGACGGTGCGAGGCAACCACAACCCACTGCCGCAGCAGCGAGTGCCACCGAAGTTCACTCATGCGTTCGTCACTCTCAGGTAAGACCCTGCGCGGCGGCGGTCTGTTTCGCTAACGATTCTACTGCGGGAACGGAGCCACCGGATTCACAACCGGGATGGACACGATATTGCTGATGTAGCCAAGCTGGGCGATCCACATCTGCGTCTGCGGGTTGGTTGGGATGTCCGAGTTCAGCTGCAATCGCACCTGGTACACACCCACCAGACCCGGAATCAGCCGTGCCGACAACACGTTGGCCGTCTTGCCGCCGACTTGCGCGTCATCCACCGGAGAGCTGGTGGAGTTGTCGGCCGGACCGTGGTACGGACCGCCAGTCACCTGCCCGCCAAGACCTTCGCCCTTCACAAAACCGAGCCCGGTAGTGATGACGTAGATCAGTTCGCCGGGACGCGCCGGTTCCTGATTCGTGATCGGCGATCCTTCGCGGGCCGAGCAGCAGAGAGCCGGGGACAGGGCCGTCATAATCACATTGGCGCCGTCGACTGCCTTGGCGCTGTACGCGATGCCGTCGCCTTCAGGGCCGGGGATGCGAGCCTTCAGCAGGATGCGGGTGTAAAGGGTAGACGGCTCCGCCATCACCTTTTCGTCGCCGTTGATCAGATTGACCAGAGAGTCGCGAATGATGTTGAGGGTGTCGCCCTCCTTCACCGTGTAGGTGTAGGGGCGGTCTTCAATCGTGACCGTCGCGGTATCGCCTGCCTTCACCGCGCCGTCAACCGACACCACGCCGATCGCCTGGCTGCTGGCGTGATAGGCGAGTGCGGGTCGGGGATCGGGCAAACCTTCCACTGCGAAGATGCCCGGGTTCTGCGGGATGATCGGCACGCCAATGGCGGTGGTGGTCAGAACTCTGTTGCCGCTGTCCACCCGGCGGACATACACGCTGACGCTGCTGGAGTCGCTGACTTCCCACGGCATCTGCGACCGGATCTCACCGGGCGACACCATCAGGAGCGGAGCGCGGATACCGTCGATATAGACCTCGACGTTGCCCAGCGTTTGCGGCAGAACCTTTGTGGCGTCGGCAGAGACGGTGGTATCCGACAACTGTTCGCCGAGGATGGAAATGATGGTTCCCGGGGCAATCTTGGCGGCATCCTGACCACCGGCGAGGTTGCCGCTGGCAGTCGACACGCTAAGCTGCGCGTTCTCAGAGAACGTGATCGCATAGGCGATGTCATTGCCTGGAGCGCCGCCCACGCGGGATGTAAGGACAAACTGGTTGGCCAGCGGGTTGGAGGTGGCAAGCACCTTCGGATCGCCCGCGCCGGCGTTGATGGAGGTAACCAGATTGCGGATGATCACCTCAATGGTGTCGTCCTTCACTGCCTTGTACTTGTATTCCTTGTCGCCTGCAAGCTTTAGCGTGATCTCGTCGTTTTCTTTCGGCGCTGTGACGAAGGTGACAGCGGTGAGAGCGAAGATGTCGCGGCTGGCAGCGTTACGAACACCGGTGACGGGCAGCGGCAGATCGGCGGGCGTATAGACCACTACGCGCCGGTTGAACGGATCGGAGACATAGAGATTCGTGCCGTCCCAGGAAAGAGTGGTCGGTGTGCGGAATGTGTCCGCGGCGGAGATCTTCTCCGGGTCGGAATCCTGCACCAGGTTTTCCGTCAGCTGGCCGAGGATGATGTCGGCTGCTTTGCCGTTGGTAGTCGGGATGTCGTTGTAGATCAGAACACGGTCGTTCCCGCCATCGGCGATGTACAGCCGCTTGCCGTCGGAGATGGCGTGGCGCGGGAAGTTCAGCGTGGCGGCGCAGAGGAAAGGATAGGTAACGTTGCCGTTGGCATTGGTACCGTTCGACGGGCAGAGCTTCGTCGAGTTGTTCGCCAGATACGCCAGGTTGTCGTCGCTGGACGTAATGTCGGGCTGGCCGACCACTACGTCGGCAGGCGCTTCATTCGCATTCGGGATGCTGTTCCAGATGAGCACTCGGTTATGGCCGAGATCGGTAACGATCAACCGCTTTCCGTCGGAGGTCACGCCAACTGGGCTGACCATGTTTTTGGGCGTCGCCTTGAAGGTGAGCGACGCAGCCACCAGATCCTGCTGCACAGACGTGTTCAGATTCGGCGCACCTAGCACGAGATCGGCACTGGCGCCATTGGCGCGCGGCATGCTGTTGAAGATTACGACGCGGTTGTTTTGCGTGTCCGCGATGTAGAGCTTTCCGTCCTGGATCAGCAGGCCCTGGGGAGAACGAAGTCCCTTCGCGCTCGGGGTCTGGCCGCCGCCGCCGAAGTTGATTCCGTTGGTCTTGAAGTCCGGCTGGCCGATTACGACGTCGGCGGGCTGGCCGTTGCGGCTCGGCAGCGTCAGCCAGACCAGGACTCGGTTGTTGTCCGTGTCGGCGACTGCCAGCACGCGTCCGTCGGATGCCACTGCGGTCGGCGTACGGAACTTATCCTGAGCAAGGCCGATGCTGGTGCTGGTGAAGTCCGTCTGGCCGAGCACGGTGGAGGCAGTCCCGCCGCAAACCGGGCATCGCACGTCGCCGGTCGACCACGGCCGGGAGGACTTGGGCTCCGGCAACTGCTGGGAAATATTGGGGAAAACGAGTACGCGATGGTTCTGCGGACTGGCGAAAACGCGGCTGCTGTCCACCACGAACAGCGTGTCGTTGGCGATCGCAATCCCACCCACGGAGCCGAGTTGCTTCTCAGAAGCTCCTGGTACCTGCCTGGTGAAACTCGTCTGGCCGATAACGGCACGGGCACCCTGACCCGAAACAAACACCTGAGCGGGCAGAAGACTGGCGGAAGCGATAAGAAAGGCGACAAACTTCATAGAGACACGATTCAGACGGAAGTTACAGTATACCAACCCTTTGCGACGTATCCTGTGGAAATCCGGTTTCCTTACGAGCATGCCGGATTCCACGCTGGAAGTCTTTTCCCGTCAGGGACATAGATTATGGGTGGCGTGCGGTTCCGGTCACAGGCGTGGCCGGACCAGCACATCGGACCCTTTTCGAATCCCGTAGTCGGGAGGTAACTTCCGGTAATCGACGCCAGACCGTGAGTTCCAGTCCCACACCACTTTGCCGGCTCGGATGGTCAGTTCGGCGATCAGGCGCTGCTTTCCGCGAATGGAGCCCTCTTCCTGATCGCGGAATCCCCAGTCGCCTTCGAGGACGCGGAACGCGGCGATGTCGGCCTCGGCTCCAACGCTAAGGTTGCCCAGCTCCGGATGGCCGATCGCCTGGGCAGGGGTCCACGTGGACCGGCCGAACACTTCCCTGAGCGACATGCCAGCGGCCAGCAGCTTCGACATCAGCGACGGCATGTCCATCATTCCGGCGTTCATGCTGCCGGAATGCAGGTCGGTCGAGATGGTGTCGGGGAGGAATCCCTGCTGGATCGCCGGGACCGCATTGCGCATCACGAAGCTGCCTCCGCCATGTCCGACATCGAAAATCACCCCACGTTTGCGAGCTTCGGCGAAGTACGGGTACACCTTGCCTGCGTCGTCGAGCCACGGCACGGGTCCGCGGAAGATGTGCGTGCTGATGTCGCCGCGACGCAGCTTCTTTGTCACCAGCTCCCAATAGGGACGCTCCGGCCGGAAGAAGCCGAAGTCGACCATCACGGGCATTTTGGCTTTTTCCCCGGCTGCCACGGCGCGGTCCACCATGGTCCACGCCGGGCTCTCGAAGTGCGCGGCTTTAATGCCGACCACCACGTCCTTGTTGCGCAGCGCCATCTCCGCGGTTTTGTCGGACAGCATGTCAGTGACGTCCTGCTCCACAAGATTCGTCATCATGCCGTAGCCGGAGATGTTGACGAAGGCGAGGATGCGGGTCTGGGCACGGTCGATTACCGTAGCACGGAATTGCGGGAAGTTCCGATAGCCCGCGCTGCCCGCGTCGACCATCGTGGTGACACCGGTGCGAAAGCTGATCAAATCGGGCTGCACGCTGTTGTCGCCCGCCCAGGCGCTGGGCACCAGGGTGGTGTGAAACACGTGCACGTGCATGTCGACCAGACCGGGCGTGACATACAGGCCCGACACGTCGACCACTTTGGCCGCGAGTGCGGGATCGATCTTCGCTTCCACGGCCGCGATGCGTCCGGTCGAGATGGCGACATCGCGCACCGCGTCGATTCCGTTCTTCGCGTCGACCACATGGCCGCCCTGCAGCAGCAGATCGTACTTCGTCTGCGCGGTCAGGGCGGCGGCAAGAGAGAACAGCAGGATGAGATTACGCACGGACGATACGCTGCTTTGCGGAATCCCACTTCATGTACTTCTGCTGGCGATAGGACAGGTTGCCCATCTCGGAGGCGACCACGCCGTAGTAGCCGAGATTAACGTCGCAGTTCAGGGGCTCGTCCTTGCGGATTGCGTTCTGCAGGTTGCGGTGATGGAGCACCACGTCCTCGGCGCCGGTCTTTTTGTAGGTGACCTCTTTGGCTTCGTTTCGGAAAAGACCTTCGGGGGTGATGGTGAAGCCGGCGTTCGTGAACTCGAGCGTTGCTTTGTGGCCACGGATCAGATGGTCCACCTTGCGGCTGTTCGCCATGGAGCTGATGAGCTGCACGGTCAGACCCTCAGGGTAGTCGAGCAGGAAGTTTAGCGTGTCCGGAATCTCCGCCTTGCTGTCGGGGAATGCGAATTTACCACCCGCGCCGACGCCCTTTTCCGGGAACTTCAGGCCCATCGACTTGATCAGTCGGGTGACGCGGTGGACGAACAGGTCGCCCGAGATGCCGCCGGAGTAGTCCCAGTAACGGCGCCACCGGAAGAAGCGGTCCGGATCGAACGCGCGCTTCGGAGTGTCGCCCAGCCACGTCTTCCAGTCAATGTTCACACCGGGCTTCGCATCGGCGTCGATCTCAAAACCAGGCGAGGCGAAGAAGTCGCCCAGGTGGTTGCGTGAGTAGTCGATCTGCGCCAAAACCACCTTGCCGAGCACACCGTCTTTGATGTACTTGTTGGCCTCGATGTAGGAGTTGTCGGAGGTGCCTTGAACGCCGATCTGCACCTTGAGCTTCGGGTTCGACTGCGCTTTGGCGATAACTTTCTTCGCCTGCTCCACCGTGCGCGTCATGGGCTTTTCCGAGTACAGGTGCTTGCCCGCGTCGATGGCGTCGAGGATGATCCTGCAGTGCCAGTGTTCCGGCGTGGCGTTGAGGACGTAGTCGATGTCCTTGTTGGCCAGTAGTTCTTCGTATCGCTTGTACGGCTTCCCGCCGGTGAGTTGGACGGCCGCGTCGAGACGTTTGTCGTACAGGTCGCACACGGCGACCATTTGCACGTTGTCTTGTTCCACCATGCGCCGTTTGATGGAGGTCATGTGGCCGGTTGCCATGCCGCCACACCCGATGACGCCGATCAGGATGCGGTCATTTGCGCCGATGATGCGTGCGTAGCTGCTGGCTGAGAATGCAGCCGCGGTGGTCGCGGTGAGGAAGCTTCTGCGGGAGACCATGGAACTGATTGTAGTCCCGCTACAGCGAGGGGCGCGCATACGCCGCATACTGGCGCTGATCGTGAAACAATCAAGCATGGCCATTCAACTCACCCCGGAACAGGAACAGCGGATTCGGTCAGTTGTCGACACGGGCGCCTACTCCTCGGCCCGAGAAGCGCTGGATGCTGCGCTGAGTGCAGTGGAAGCGGCGGCAGCCCCCAGCTTCGAGGGCTCGCAGGACGAGTTGGAGGGACTGCTGCTGGAAGGCCTCACTTCGCAAAGCTTAACCGAAGAGGAGTTCTGGGAGTCCGTGGATCACGACACAGACACGATGCTGAGGGCGCACAGGTCCGAGTCGCAGGCGTGAAGATTGCTTACAGTGACGCAGCGCGCGCTGACGTCATCAGGCAGTTTCGATATTACCTCGTCAGTCTTGATCTACCCGACTTTGCCATCAGGTTTAGGGAAGCCGTCAGAACGGCAACAAAGGCCATCAGTACACAGCCACTTATAGCGCCGCCCTGTTTGCTGAAGGGTGCCCGTCTTCGCGGCCTGCGATCCTGGCCTTTAACGGGTTTTGCCACGATTCGCGTGTACTTCCGGGTGGAACAGGGGACAGTCCGCGTCCTGCGAATTCTGCACTCAAAACAAGATGTCCGTCGAATCCTCACCCGAGAAGCACTCTAGCTCGGATCGGATCGGTAAATCACTCCGTTCACCATCGCGAGCGCCGCAATAGCCGCGGTCTCCGCTCTGAGGATCAGGGGGCCAAGCGACACCGGGGTCCAGCCGGCTGCGGTGATCGATTCGCGCTCATGGTCGGGCCAGCCGCCTTCGGGGCCGATCAGGACGGCTGTCGCAGCCTTCCGCTCCACTACGTCGAGCAGCGGGCGACCGGTTCGTTCTTCGTCGAGGAACAGCCGGTACTCGGCCTCGAACTTCAGGGCTTCCTTCAGCGAGACAGGTCCAGTGATCTCGGGCAGCTTCGCGCGTCGCGACTGCTGGCTGGCTTCCATCGCGATGCGCTGCCATCTCGCTATTCGCTTCGGTACCGCCTGGTCGAGCCCCTTCTCACTCCGCTCCGCCTTCACCAGCCGGATCTCCGTGGCGCCTAGTTCGGTTGCTTTCTCGATCACAGTTTCCAGACGCTCGAATTTGATCAGCGCGATCAACACTGTGAGCGGGTTCAGGGG
>JAWXCM010000383.1:0-12817 GCA_034408745.1 Bryobacteraceae bacterium | reverse complement strand
TTGATTGACTCGGGGACTCCGTCCCCGAACCCCTGGGATTTATCGCCTTGTGGCCAGAATGAATGGATTACACTGATGGAACTGGAACGGAGGATAGGGGTGCGCAGGGATGCGCCCCAAGCGCCGATTCCAGTGCCAGAACGGCTACGGGCGGCTGCTTACGCGGTCGCTCGAAACGCGGCGCAGAGACCCCGTCCGACCTTAGCTTATTCAAAGCGCAAAATGGTCTTGACAAAGGGGTCCACTTTACGCGTCGAAACCACGCGCCCATTCGCCAGCGTCGTGGTAGAAGTTGTCAGCGGATCATAGAGAACCTGCAACCGGCCCTGCGCGTCGAGCAGGCCACTGAAGTCGCCCTGACGCATCGCTTCAGTCGGAACGGCGAAATCGCGCGTGACGCACTGGCGGAGTTCCTGTCCTTATCGTGAGAAGAAGAAGAACGTGCGATTCCTGCCGTTATAAAGTTTCTTGCCGTTGAGTCCGAAGGTGGGCAGCATCACCGGGCCGCCGATGGATCCACCGAACTCGTTGCGAATCAGCTTCGGCACCTTGTAAGGCGTGCCATTCAGATTCACGTCCTGACGTGCGCGCGCCACGCCGACGCCGTTGTTGCGAACCGTCTCATACACCGACCCGTGGACCTCGTTCGTTCCGCCCTTCGTGGTGACAATCACCGATGTCGGCCGCGTGTACTTTGCAGATGAGGTACTGGTCTCCACGCGTACTTCGCCGACCGATTCCAGTCCCTTGCAGACTCATCGACCCACCGAACTCCCGGTTGTTCGACGACGCGCCGTCCTGCACACAATCGGTGGAGTAAACCATCAGGCCCGCGACGCGCATGCCGCCGTTCACATCCTCCACCGCTTCCACACCAGGTGTCGCATTCTGTAGCAGCATATTTAAATCACGGCCCTTTAATTGGGATGTCTTTAATACGCATACTGTCCAGCGTGCTGCCTTCCGTTGGATCGGTGGTGGTGACCAGAGGCACCACGCTCGCCACCACCTCGACGGTCTCAGAAACCTGACCCGGAGTAAGTGTCGCGTTTAATTCCGTAATGCGCCCTGTCTCGATTTGCGCTTCGCCTTCCCAGGTCTTCATGCCAGTAACCTGAATTTGAATGCGATATTTGCCGATCGACAGCGTGGAGAGCGAGAAGTACCCGTCGCCGTTGGTGGCCGTATTGTAGGCTCGCCCGACCCATCACGGACCGTACCTTGCATGGCACCGCCACCGGAGCTCGACTGCGCCTGCGGCAAACTCGAAAAGGCCACCACGATAAGCACGGCCAGACTCACGGTACGTGACGAGAACGAAAATGATTTTCTTTGTTCCAATGCGACACCTGTCGGCAGAACGATGCCGCCCTGTCCCCTCACTACTAATGAGAGGAGAGCATGTCATTGAGGAGCGCGGCGGTTGAAGCGAGCGAACGAGAGCGAACGAAACGATAACCGAGGACTTTCAACACGCCTGGCATACGATAGTTCGACAGGAACCTCTGTGAATATTGTCAGCATTGGTGAGATTTTGTGGGACGTGTTTCCCGATGCGGAAAAGCTCGGCGGAGCAACGTTTAATTTCTCGGTTCACGCCAGCCGGCTGGGCCATATTCCCTATTTTGTAAGCGCCGTGGGAGATGACGGCCGTGGACGCCGCGCCCGGAAGATTGCCGCTGATCTCGGACTGCCCATCGACTTCCTGCAGGTGCGACCCGGCGTCGCAACCGGGACAGTGGATGTAAAAGTGGATACCAACGGCCAGCCCGACTTCACGCTGCACCGACCCGCCGCCTACGACCATCTGGAACTCACCAGCGAAGTGCTCAACCGGCTCGCAGCTCTGCAGCCGCAGTGGTTGTACTTCGGCACCCTGCACCAGATCCTGCCCGGTCCAAAGGAGCAGACCCGCATCCTGCTGTCCCGCCTGCCTGAGGCTAAGCGCTTCTACGACGTGAACCTGCGGCGCGACTGCTACACGCCGGAATTGCTGCTCCAGCTGCTGGAATCGGCAGACGTGGTCAAGCTGAATGAGGATGAGGCGCGAGAGATCGATGCGATGAACGGCCGGTCCTGGCGGTCGCCTTCCGCCTTCACTGCCTACTGGTCCGATCGGTTCCAGTGGCATGCCATTGCAATCACCAGAGGCGCCGAGGGCTGTGCATTGCGTGTGGCCGGTGAGTACGCCGAGGTCCCGGGCGTCGTTGTACGGGTCGCCGACACGGTTGGCGCGGGCGACGCGTTCTCTGCCGCATTTGTACACGGCCTGTCTCAGTCGTGGGACCCGAAACGGATCGGCGACTTCGCCAATCGCGTCGGAGCTCTTGTCGCAAGCCGGCCCGGCGGAATCCCGCAATGGTCGGCGTCGGAAATAAGCGGTACCGATTCGCCCGCCCTCAACGGCCCCGCAGCGACTGCAGGCGTTGGCTAAACCCTCCCCCACCCAGAATAACTAGTGCATCAACGTTCATCTGGCGCAATTTCGCTGACTATATTGTTTCTTCTTCTGACATTTCCACGAATTGTGGAGATGAATCTGCTTTTTCTGCACTAAACAGTCGAAAGTACGTCTCCTCACATGCGCGTTCTTGCTGTCCGGAGCCGTTCGGGGCTGCCTCGTGCTGGCCGGCCTGACCAAAACATTACTGAAGGAGGATGCAGTTGCAAACGGCACTGATCGCAGATGATTCAGCTTCCATCCGCACCATTGTCGGGTTCACCCTGCGCACCGCGGGCTTCCAGGTCATTGAGGGTGTTGACGGCCAGGACGGCCTTCGAAAACTGGAACATGCCCGCGTCGACCTGATCATTACGGACCTGAATATGCTCACTACGGAGGAGTCGGGCCTCCGTCAAGCAGCAGGGCAAAGCCGCCGGCGCCACCGGCTGGACCGTCAAGCCCGTGCACCCTGAAAAGCTGCTGGAGGCGCTCGCAGCCGATTTTCCGCGGCGCGCACCCCATTAAAGGCTTCAGCGGAACATTCGGCTTTGACGAGGTGTCCGCATTCATTCACTGCATGGGAGACGCTGCTTGATGGCGTCCGTGGCGGCACCATTGAGCTAACTCCGGTGCGCCCTGGAATACTGATTGCGATCGGTCGACATCCTGCGCGAAATGCTCGCCGCCGCCCGTGGGACCGGCGAGAGCCCGGCCGATGCAACGGGGTTAAGCCGCATGGCTTGCACCCGTATGGACGGGCCGATAAAAGTTCAGCGAACCTGAGGGAATCCGAGGTCCACTTTACTGGTGGCCGGATCGGGCCAGCGGCTGGTAACCACTTTGGCCCGCGTGTAGAACTGCACTCCCTCCGGACCATACATGTGCAGGTCGCCAAACAGCGACGCCTTCCAGCCGCCGAAGCTGTAGTACGACATCGGCACAGGGATCGGGACATTAATCCCCACCATGCCGACCTCTACATCAAACTGGAACTGCCGCGCGGCGCCGCCGTCGCGCGTAAAAATAGCCGTTCCATTTCCATAAGAATTCTCGTTGATCAGCGTCACCGCTTCATCGTAGGTGCGGACGCGCACAACAGCCAGCACCGGCCCGAAGATTTCGTCCTCGTAGCAACTCATGCCCGGCTTCACGTTATCCACCAGCGACGTGCCGAGGAAGAATCCATCGGCGTCGCACAAGCCACCCGCGCGGCCATCGACCGCCAGAGTCGCACCTTCACTCTCAGCGCGCTCCAGGTACGAAGCAACCTTGTCCCGGTGCTCGCGAGTAATCAGAGGACCCATCTCATTGCTTTCATCGTGCGCCGGGCCAACACGAATCCGGCTCATGCGCTCGCGAATCGCCTCAATCAGCGGGTCCGCGACATCGCCAACCGCGACGACCGCGGACACCGCCATGCAGCGCTCTCCGGCGGATCCAAACGCACCCGAAACAGCCGCGTCCGCAGCCATGCCGATGTCGGCGTCCGGAAGCACCACCATATGATTCTTCGCCCCGCCAAGCGCCTGCACCCGCTTGCCGCGCCGTGTCGCCGATTCGTAAATCGCCCGCGCCACCGGCGTCGATCCCACAAAGCTGATCGCCTTCACATCCGGATGCTCCAGCAGGCGGTCGACTGCCACCTTGTCACCCTGCACGACATTAAACACGCCGTCGGGCAAACCGGCCTGCTTCAGCAATTCCGCAATCAGCAGACTAACCGAAGGATCCTTCTCCGACGGCTTCAGGATGAATGTATTGCCGCAGGCAATCGCGTTGGCGAACATCCACATCGGAACCATGGCCGGAAAATTAAACGGAGTAATTCCCGCCACCACGCCCAGCGGCTGCCGGATCTGATACACGTCGATCCCGCGACTCGCCTGTTCGCTGAACCCGCCTTTTAAGAGGTTCGGCATCCCGCACGCGAACTCGATATTTTCGAGACCCCGAGCCACCTCGCCCATCGCGTCCGACACCGTCTTGCCGTGCTCCAGCGAAATCAGTTCCGCGATCCTGCGACGATTCGCATCCACCAGTTCGCGAAGCTTGAACATCACCTCCGCACGACGCGACAACGGCGCCGCACGCCAGGCGGGGAACGCACGGAGCGCCACGCTGACCGCCTGATCCACATCGGCCGCATCGGCGAAATCCACGTGAGCCTGAGGCTCGCCCAAAGCAGGGTTCCACACAACCCCCGAACGTCCGGAGGCGGACGCTGCCATCTGTCCGCCAATCCAGTGATTCACGCTTCTCAGTTTGATCGCAGCACTTACTAACGACATAGTTACCTCTTCATCCATTCCACGGTCTTGTCCGCCAGCCTGTCCATTGCGAGCACCGCTAATTCCAGGTGCGTCTCGTCCGTGTCTTCAATCTTGTTATGACTAATTCCGCGCAGTGACTGCACAAACATCATCACGCTCGGAATCCCCGCCCGCGCCACCTCCGCCGCATCGTGCAGCGGCCCCGACGGCAGCCTGTGAGCCGTGCCCGCGGTCTCCTGAACCGCATCCTCGCACATCTGAATCAGGTCTGGATGAAACGGCACGGGTTCGATATTCCAGATGCGCGACCACTCCACCGTGCATCCCTCCTGATCGGCAAACAGTTCGCTCGCTTCCCGAGCCTCGCGATACATCTGTGCCAGCACGCTCGCGTCAAGATCGCGTTGGTCCAGCGTCGCCTCGCAACGGCCAACCACGGCCGTCACAATGCCAGGAAACGTCTTCACGGACCCCATCGTGCACACGGCATCGGGGTGCCCCATCGCGATTGGCCGAATCCCCAGCGCCAGTTTCGCGGCAGCCGCCAGTGCGTCGCGACGCACGTCCATCGGAGTCGATCCGGAATGCGCCTCCTGCCCGTAAAACGTCACCGCATGACGCTCCACACCCTTGGTCCCTGTGACAACGCCCAGCGGCAGTCCCATGCGCTCCAGCACCGGTCCCTGCTCGATGTGAAGCTCCAGGTAGGCCGCCGCATTCGCCCGTTCCTTCGCAGCCTCAGGGAACTTGTCGAACTCGAATCCGCAGCGGCGAACCGCGTCCTCCAGCCGGATCCCATCCCGATCCGTGCGACCCCGGTCCGCGTCAATCGAGTGCGTGCCCGCGAACGCCGACGACCCCAGCAGGCTTCTCCCGAAGCGCGCGCCTTCCTCATCGGCCCAGTCCACCAGGCGTATCGTCACCGGGGGCCAGCCGTTATACTGAGTCGCAAAACGCCGCAAGACTTCCAGCCCCGCCATCACGTCGAGCGCCCCATCCAGCCAGCCCCCGTTGGGCACCGAATCCAGATGCCCACCCAGCAGCAGAGCCTGTTCCGATTCGCCCCGCAGCGTGATCCAGTTATTGCCCGCGGCATCGTAGTGCTGCTCAACCGGCAGCCCCGTGAGCTTAGACGCGAACCACTCGCGAGCCTTCAGCCAGGTATCGGTCCACGCCACACGCTGCGCGCCGTTCTCATCCGCGGTCAACGCGCGGAGCTCCTTCAGTTCAGCGACAGTTCTCTTCGGATCAAGGCTCATCTAAAAATGCACCGGTTCCCTGCGCAGCAACTTACCGCGCCCGCGCTCTCCAACAAACTGGCCGTCCCGCACCTGCACTTTACCGCGAACCGTCACTACAGACGGACGGCCCTCAATCGATACGCCTTCAAACCCGTTGTAGTCGTTGTTCACGTGCTGTGTCCGCGCCGACAGCGTACCGCGGTAGTTCGGGTCGAACACCACCAGATCGGCATCGCTGCCCACCGCAATCGTCCCCTTCCGCGGAAACAGTCCGAACAGCTTTGCAGCCCGTGTACTCGCCGCTTCGACAAATCGATGCAGCGACAATCGACCCGCCTTCACGCCATACGTGTAAAGCAAATCGACCCGCTCTTCGATACCCGGAATGCCGTTCGGAATTTGTGTGAATGAGTCCTTACCCATCAGCTTCTGCGACTTGTCAAACGGGCAGTGATCCGTGCCCACTGTATCGATGAAGCCCTGTTCCAGCGCGCTCCACAGCACCTGCTGATTGCGTCGGTCGCGCAGCGGCGGCGACATCACATACTGCAGCCCTTCCACCCCAGGCCGCTCCGCGTACGTCTTGTCGAGCAGGAAATGCGGCAGCACCGTCTCCACATAAATCGGAACCCCGCGCGACTTCGCAGCCATCGCACGTCGCAGCGCCGGTTCGCATGACAAATGCACCACGTAGCCGGTTGCGCCCGTGTTTTCAAGAAACGTCGCGAACCGCGCCGTTCCCTCAGCCTCTACGGACTCAGGCCGGCTCGGCTCATGCCACTCCGCACCCGTCCGACCTTCGGCCAGTAACGCCTGCTGCAGCCTCGACACCAACTCCGCGTTCTCACAATGAGCAGTCGTGATCACGCCCAGCTTCTTCGCCAGCACCAGCGTCTGGTACATCTCGGCATCATCCACGCCGAAGAAATTCTTATACGCAAGGAAGATCTTGAAGGAGCTGATGCCATCGCTCACAATCTCGCGAAGCTGGCTTTCGGTCCCTTCATCGAACTTCGTCACCGACATGTGGAACGTGTAATCGCAGGCGCTGCTGCCCTCAGCCTTCGACTTCCACAGGTGATAGCCTTCCAGCGCATCGTCGGTTCGATTCGGGCAGCACATCTCGATGTAGGTCGTGGTGCCGCCCACCAGCGCCGCGACACTGGCAGTCTCATGCGTGTCCTTCGCAAACGTGGCCATGAAAGGCAAATAGACATGCACGTGCGGATCGATGAAGCCCGGAAACACAAGCTTGCCCGACGCATCCACCACCACCGCATCCGGCGGAGCATCCAGCGCGGTGCCGATGCGCGTGACCGTCTCATCCTCCACGTAGATATCAGCGATATATCGGGAATCCGCGGTAACAATCTCGCCGTTTCGAATCAGGAGTGACATGGTTTTTGCGCTCTGCGCCCTCAGCTAATGAATGTGAATTCCCTTCTGCTCGCGATAGTTCTCCATCGCTTCCCAGTCCTCGGTCACCTCAGGCTGCGCGCTCGCAATCTCCGCCCATGTCACCGACTCCCGCTCTGGTGGCAGCGTCACCATCTCAATGCATGCTTCAACCGGGCAGACATTGAAACACAGTCTGCATCCCACACAGTCCACCTCACGAACCACCGGCTGCGGACGCGTCCCGACAGCCTCGGCGCGCCCGTTCGAAGTCACGGCGTACGAGTACGGCTGCACCACTACGCCCGAACCACTCACAAGATCAATACACTGATGCGCGGTGTCATTACAGGCGACATAGCAGAGGTCGCACCGGATGCACTTCTCCTCATTAATCCTTGCCACGGCACGAAAGGAAAGATCGAAATTCCCGAAGTCGGAGATACGATGCAGACTGCGCCCCACCACGTCATTGATCGTTGCGAATCCCTTCTCGTCCATCCAGTTCGACAGCCCGTCACACAGGTCCTCCACGATGCGGAAGCCATAGTGCATCACCGACGTACACACCTGCACCGTCCGCGCGCCCAGCAGAAGGAACTCAGCCGCGTCCCGCCACGTCGACACGCCGCCCATACCGGAGATCGGCAACCCTGACCGCAACACCACCTCATCGACACCCAGCGCCGCCAGCATATTCAGCGCAATCGGCTTCACCGCGGGACCCGCATAGCCGCCGTGCCCGCCTTTTCCTGCGATACTCGGCGTAATTTCCAGCGAATCCAGATCGACACCGATGATTGAATTGACGGTGTTAATAAGCGACAGGGCGTTCGCACCCGCCGCCACCGCGGCGCGCGCCGGAGGAACAATGCTGGTAACATTCGGCGTCAGTTTCACGATCACCGGAACGCGCGCCACCTCCATCACCCACGATGTGATCCGCTCGCAGTACTCCGGCACCTGTCCGACCGCCGCACCCATACCGCGCTCGCTCATTCCATGCGGGCAACCATAGTTCAATTCGATACCATCCGCGCCTGCGTCCTCGATACGCCGGATGATGTCGTGCCACGCCTCGCGCCTCGACTCCACCATCGCCGATACAATCACAGCCCGGTCCGGCCACGCGCGCTTCACCTCCGCGATCTCACGCAGGTTCACCTCCAGCGGACGATCCGAAATCAGCTCCACGTTGTTAATCCCCAGCATCTTCAGGTTCCCCTGATGCCATGCGCCATAGCGGTTCGATACGTTGAGCACCGGCGGCCCAATCGTCTTCCAAACCGCACCACCCCAGCCGGCCTCGAACGCACGGTGGATTTGCGCACCGGAATTCGTGGGAGGCGCCGATGCCAGCCAGAACGGATTCGGAGATTGAATTCCTGCGAAATTAACTCGTAAATCAGCCATTTGTGTGACTCAGCTTCCTGTGAATCGCCGACGCCGCCAGTTTCCCGTCCTGCACCGCCATTACCGTCGACGCCGCGCCCCACGCGCGCACGCAGTCGCCACCCGCATAAACACCAGACAGGCTCGTCTCAAGATCCGCATTTACCTGAATGTACCCGCGCGCCGTTGTCAGTCCCAGCAGTGAAGCAAGGCTCGGCTTATTCTGCCCGATGGCTTTAATAATCTGATCCGCGGGAAGGACAAACCCTGAGCCCGGTACATCGATCGGCTCCGGCCGCCCCGAAGCGTCGGGCGCACCCAGCGCGACGCGCACGCACTCCAGCCCCGTCACGCCACCCACGTCCGACACCACGCGAACCGGCCGCGTCAGGAATCGAAACTCGCAACCTTCCAGCTTGATGAATTCGTACTCGTGCGGATACGCCGTCATCTCCCGCTCGCCGCGACGATAGACAATCGTCACGCTCCCGGCCCCCAGCCTTCGTGCGATCGTCGCGCAATCCACCGCCGTGTTGCCTGCCCCAATCACCAGAACGTTACGGCCAACCGCCACGCGATCGGGTTCCAGCTTGCTCTGCTCGATATAAGCAAGGCCATCCATCACATGCTCTTCGCCCGCTACGCCGAGCGAAGCAGTGGCCCCCAGACCCACGCTGAGAAACACCGCATCGAACCTGCTCTGCACATCCGCCCACGCAAGATTGCCGCCGAGCTCCACTCCGGTCTCGATCTGCACACCAAGCCGGCGCACCATTTCCACCTCAGCCAGCGCGGTCTCCACCGGCTCACGCAGCACGATGATGCCATAGGTCGACAGCCCACCGCCCAGAGATCGCTTCTCAAACAGCGTCACGCTGTAGCCCAGCCGTGCCAGATATCCCGCACACGACAGCCCCGCGGGACCAGCGCCCACAACCGCGACCTTCAGGTCATTCGGTGCGCCCGCGTGAAACAGATCCACACCGCGGTCGCTCACGTAGTCGGTCGAATACCGCTGCAGCCGTCCGATAGTGATCGGCTTATGCTCTTTGCCGAGCACGCAGGCACCCTCGCACAATTCCTGCACAGGACAAACCCGGGCACACGTAGCGCCCAAAATATTCGCCTCAAGAATCGTGCGCGCCGATCCGGTCAGATTCCCGGTGGCGATCTTCTTAATGAACCGCGGAATATCGATGTGCGTGGGACAGGCGTGCGTGCATGGCGCATCATAGCAATACAGGCACCGGTTCGCTTCCACCAGTGCTTCATTACCGCTCAACGGAGGCAGTTGTTCCGACAGTCCGCCTTCCGGCCTTTGTGTCCCCATGCCCACCTCCTCTTGTGTTGTGCATCAGGGCAACATAAGCAACCCCGGCCACTCCACAGCCCACAAACCATGCGTAGTCGTACAGCCATCGCAGACTCGGGATCACCAGCCCAGTCAGCGCAGCAATCACACCCACCACCAGGCTCATCAGAGCCCGTGGATTCGTTCCGTTCGAGTATTCATACTCGCCCCCGCGGCGGTATAAATCGTCAACGGCCAGGTGCCGCTGCCGCATTACAAAATAATCGGCAATCATAATCCCGGCAACAGGGCCAAGCAACCCGGAATACCCCACCAGCCAGCCGAAAATGTACGATCCGTAGTCGCTCAACAGCTTCCACGGCATCATCATCACGCCCAGAACGCCGGTAATCAGTCCGCCCGTTCGGAGCGAGATGAGCTGCGGCCGCAGATTCGCGAAATCAATCGAGGGCGACACCACATTCGCCGCGACATTCGTCGTCAGCGTAGCCAGCAGAATCGTCACCAGCGCGATAAACGCGATCGCGGGCTGGTTGAACCGGCCGATCAAAACCACCGGATCCCAGATAGGAGCACCGAACAACACGACCGAAGCGGACGTCGCGGCGACACCAATAAATGCATAAAGCGTCATCGTGGTCGGCAGTCCCAGAGCCTGACCCAGAACCTGAGCCCGCTGGCTTTTCGCATATCGCGTAAAGTCGGGAATATTCAGAGCGACAGTCGCCCAGAAGCCCACCATCGCCGTCAGCGAAGGCACGAAGAACGCCATGAACTCGCCCGTAGTTTGAAATCGCGAAGGAGCGCTGAGCACCGGCCCGAACCCGCCGGCCTTCTGCGTAATCCACCACAGCAACAACAGGCCGACCGCGATCATGAACGGGGCCGACGCTGCCTCCAGGAAACGAATTGCCTCAAGGCCGCGCCAGATAATCACCACATTCATCACCCAGAACGCAAAGAAACAAACCCAGATCGCCAAACCGGATGCAGCCAGTTCGGGCCATAAAATAATTGCCATGGAGTGGATCGCCTGCCCACCAATCCAGGTCTGAATCCCGAACCACCCGCATGCAACCAGGGCACGCAGCACCGCCGGAACATTAGCTCCACGTACCCCAAAAGACGCGCGAGCCAGCACCGGAAACGGAATGCCATACTTCGTCCCCGCATGCGCATTCAGCAGCATCGGAACCAGCACAATCAGGTTGCCCAGCAGGATAGTCCCCACCGCCTGCCACCAGTTCATGCCACCCGCAATCAGCCCGCTCGCCAGCATATACGTCGGAATACAAACGCTCATCCCGACCCACAGCGACAGATAACTATAAACGCCCCACGTACGCTGCTCCGGCCGAACTGGAGCCAGATCCTCGTTATAGAGCGCTGGATCGTATCCCGAAATCATGCACTCGCCTGACCAGCCAAACTGCCGAGACTCCGGTCCAGGAGCCGCAGAAATTCATCGACATCCGACTTCGATATGTTCAGCGGAGGCGTGATGCGCAGCACGTTCCCATACAAACCGCCCTTGCCGATCAGAATGCGATTCTCCCGCGCCGCTTCCATCACAGCCAGCGTCGCCGCGGCAGCCGGTTTCTTCGACGTCCGGTCCTCCACCAGTTCGATCGCCTGCATCAGACCCATGCCCCGCACTTCGCCGATTACCGTGTGCTTTTCCTGCAATGCCTCGAGCCCCGCCCTCAAATGCGCGCCCGACTCCGCCGCATTCACACGAAGATTGTTCTCGTCAATAAAATCGAGCACCGCTTTTGCAGCGGTCGCAGTCACTGGATTCCCGCCAAATGTCGAGATCTGGACCCCTTTCAAAGCATCGGCCACCGCGGCCTTCGCCACGGTCAGCCCGACCGGGGCTCCGTTTGCCATACCCTTGGCGCTGGTGATAATGTCGGGCACCACGCCCCACTGCTCAATCCCGAACCATTTGTTGCCGGTGCGTCCCCACGCCGTCTGCACTTCATCGCTGATAAACACACCGCCCGCATTTCGAATAATCTTCTCGACGATCGGAAAATATTCCTTCGGCGGCGTGATGAATCCACCGACTCCCTGAATCGGCTCAGCGATAAAACCCGCAATGCGGCCCGACGTGGTAGTGCGAATCAGCTCATCGACATCCTGCGCGCACTGTAGTTCGCAGCTCGGATACGTCTGTCCAAACGGGCAGCGGTAGCAGTACGCATTATGCGCGTGTACGATGCCCGCCTGCGTCACCGGACCCAGCCTCCACGTCGCCTGCGCGGTCAAAGCCATCGCCATCGACGACCGGCCATGATAGGAATGCCGCAGCGCAATGATCTCAGTCGCACCCGTGTAACATCGAGCCGCCAGAATCGCCGTCTCGTTCGCCTCCGTGCCGCTGTTGGTGAAGAACGACTTAGTCAGCTGACCGTCCGGCGTCATCGACGCGACTTTCTTCGCCAGTGCCACCTGCGGTTCCGTGACAAAGACAGTCGACACATGCTGCAGCTTGTCCATCTGCGCATGCACCTTCTGGTTGACCGTCTCATTGCAGTGGCCAACACTGATGGTCACAATGCCGCCGAAGAAATCCAGATACTGATTCCCGTCGGCGTCCCAGACATACTGGTCCTTTGCCCGGTCAATTACCAGCGGTGTCTTGTAGTAATGGAACACCGATGGAAACAGGTGCTCTTTTTGCGCGAGGATGATTTCGTCTTTCGTCATGGGAGGCGGACCACACCTTGAGTGCAAGAGTCTAACATGATGCGCACGCAACCGG
>JAWXCM010000382.1:0-5838 GCA_034408745.1 Bryobacteraceae bacterium | reverse complement strand
GTGGTGGGGCTGCCGCTGGTGCTGGTGCTGGTTCCGCGTTCGCGGTGGCGGCGGTGGTGGTGGTGTTTACGGGGGCGATGAACTGGTAGCCCTTACGGGGGAAGGTGCGGATGTAGCGTGGGGAATCCGCGGAGTCGCCCAGTGCGGACCGGATTTGGGCGATGCAGAAGTTGAGGCCACGGTCGAAGTCGACGTAGGTGTCGGAGCCCCAGACGGCGGCTCGGAGGGTCTCGCGGGTGACGGTTTCGCCGGGTGTGGCGAGGAGGACGGCGAGGACCTGGGCAGGCTGCGCCTGGAGTCGGACAGGCATGGCATTGCGCCAGAGTTCGGCGGTTTCCGGGGCGAAGTCGAAGACTCCGAACTGGCATCGGGGCATGAGTGGCTCTATTTTGGCACAGGGGCTTCGGCTGGGGAATGGAGAAGCGGGTGGTGTTCGCAGGCGGGTGGGACTGAAGTGACGGGCTCGGAGAGGAGGGCTTCGGGGCGGCGGTGGGCGATGACGCGGATGTAGGTGAGGCAGTCGCCGCGGTCTGCTTCGAGGGCTTCGATTTCGAGGGTGTTGTCGGGGGCGATGAAGCGCTGCCAGTCGAGCCAGCGCTGCCAGCCGTCGGGCATCGTGCCGGCGGTGTCGATGTCGACGATGTCGGTTCGCTTCCAGTGATGGCTCCACCAGTCGGCGGAGTGGAGACAAACCATGTCGGGAGTCCACCATTTGCGGAGGTGCTGGGGTACGGGGTACTCGAGTTCCCGTGTGAATCCGGCTCCGGCTATGGCGAGGGTGCCGGTGGGTTTGAGGAAACGGGCGATGTAGTTGAGGTAGAGGTCGTCGGTTCCGAAGTAGAGGAATGAGTCGATGGCGACGATGACGTCGAAGAACCCTGGGCTGAAGGGGAGGGCTCGGGCGTCGGCGTGGATGGGGAAGACGCTGTCTTGCTCTCCGGCGTTGTGGATGCGGGTCCGATTTTCGTCGGGGCTGAACCAGAGGTCGGCGGCCCAGACCTGTACGCCGAATTCACGGGCGAGGAAGATGGATGAGGCGGCGCGTCCACAGCCGAGGTCGAGCACGCGCATTCCGGGCTCGAGGTGGAGGGCTGAGGTGAGCCACTCGGCGAGCCAGAGGGAGTTGGCGCCGCCGCTTGCGCTGGCTGCGATCCATTTCGGGTTGTATTTGTGGGTTCTGGGGAACTGTGTGGCGGTGTTGTTCATTGTGGGGCTGTTGCGGTGCGGTGGCGGCTGAGCCAGAGGGTGATGCAGCTGATGACTACGAACGCCGCGGCGACGAGCAGGTTCGGGGTGACGATGCTGCCGTTGAGTCGCGGGTCATGGGTGGGGTCGCCAGCCCACGATGTGGAGCCGGGGAGCACGGAGGTGATGTAGAAGAGCGGTGTCCAGAAGCAGAGGGAGAAGAGGGCGGCGGCGCGGATCATGACGGCGGGTTCCAGGGAGTGTCGCCAGAGCAGGTAGATGGATGTCGCGTTGACGCCGGCGAGCAGGAACAGGAGCAGGGCTCCGTGGAATCGGGCATGTGGGTGCCAGAGCGGGTTGAGGAGGTGGTTGCGGCTCCAGTCGAGGGCAAACGAAAGCACGGCAGTGGCGAGGAGTACGAGGGTGATGAGGAGGCGTCCGATTTGAAGTTGGCGGTCCATGGGTTGTGATCTGGAGACGGGGCTTCGCTGGTGAGGCTTAACCGGAGGGCACAGAAAAGTGCCTACTTCAGATTCTCGTTGAACCATTCGACGAGACGCCGATGCATGTCGCGGCGATTCTTCGGGTCCATCAATAAGTGGCCCTCGCCTTTGTATACGACCAGCTGCGTTTTTACTCCGAGGGTCCGGAGTGCGTGCCAGAACTCCCATGACTGCGGGGCGGGGCACTCGTGATCGTTTTCGCCGACGAGGACGAGGGTCGGGGTTTTGACGTTTTTGATGAACTCGATGGGTGAACTTTTGCGGTAGACGGCGGGGTCGTCGTAGACGGTGGCGCCGAAGTAGGGGACCATCCACTGGTCGATGAGATTCTCTCCGTAATAGCTCTGCCAGTTGGCGATTCCGGCGCCGGCCATGGCGGCTTTGAACCGGTTGGTCTGGGTGACGGTCCACATGGTCATGAAGCCGCCGTAACTCCAGCCGGTGACGGCGAGGCGGGCGGGGTCGACGGGATGCTTCGCGAGGACGGCGTCGACGCCGGACAGGATGTCTCGAAGGTCGCCGTGGCCGAAGTCTTTGACGTTGGCCTGAGTGAATGCTTCACCCTGTCCGTAGCTGCCGCGGGGATTGGGCTGGAACACAAAATATCCTGCGTTGGAGAGCACCTGTTCGAAGGCGTAGAAGGAGGGCCACTTTGCGCTGGCCTGATTGGCGGGGCCGCCGTGGATGACGACGGCCATTGGATAGCGGCGGCCGGGCTGCATGTTGGCCGGCTGCATGAGCCAGCCCTGGACCCGTGCGCCGTCGCTGACCCACTCGACGCTCTCTGATTTGCCCCACGAGGGACGCACAGCGGCGTTTGTGTTGGTGAGCTTCTTCCACGAGCCTGGGGCGCCTGCCCAGACTTCCGGAGGCGTGCTGAAGTCGCTACGTACGGCTGCGACGGTCTTGCCGTCGGCTGAGACTGCGAGGTTAGGGAAGTTGCCGAAGGCCCAGAGCCGTTCGGCGCCATTCCAGAGGGTTCGGACTTCGCCGTTGTGGAGGGAGAGTTCGACTATGCCGACTCCGCCCGAGGCTGCTTCGGTCATCATGAGGCGGTTGTTGTCGAGCCAGTAGAAGGAGCTGGGGGAAGCCTTGCGATTCGGGGTGCGGTTGGTGGGCTGGGCGCCTTCCGTGGCGGGGATGGTGAAGACGTCGCCTCCGTGGAAGCCCTCGTCGCTCATGATGCCTTCGATGAAGGCGATGGTCTTGCCGTCAGGGGACCAGCGTGGGATGGCGAGCTGCCACTTTGGTTTGTAGATGGCATTGGCTGCGCCGGTGGCGGCGTCGATGGTGTGGAGCTGGGCGATCCACCAGTTGTTGTCGCCGGGGCCGGGTGCGGCTGTTACGGCGAAGTGTTTGTCGTCGGGAGACCAGTCGAAGTCGTAGACGTGGAGGTCGGCGGGGGAGGGCTGACGGAGTGCGCCTGAGGCGACGTCGAGGACGGCGATGCGCTGGTTGTGGATCTCGGCGTCGATGACTCCGGTGAGGGATGTCGAGGATGTGAGGGGGCCGCCACCGCCGGCACCTTCGATGTAGAGGAATGCCACGCGTGTGCCGTCGTGGGACCACCTTGGGCGGGCGGCGTATCCCTTCAGTTTCGTTTTGACCTGCGCTGCGGCACCGTCGGCTGTTGCTACGAAAAGCTGCTTCTGGCCGCTGATGGTGCGGAAGAAGGCGAGGCGTTTCGAATCGGGGGAAAAGGCTGGTTCGGAGTCTTCGCGATCCCCGGTGCCGATGTCGTGGGGCTCGGTGCCGGCACCTGCTTTTGCTGAGGCTACGTGGAGGCGGCCGCCGATGCCTTCGCGCGACTGTGACCACGCGATGCGGGTGCCGTCGGCGGAGATTGCGATGTCTTCGTAGCTGGTGGTTTTGGCGATGCTGTCGAGGACGCCGGAAAGTGATTGTGCCTGGAGAGCAGCCGCGGCCAGCAGCAGGAAGATGCATCGAAACATGATTCGGCCATTGTAGCGGCCCGCAGTGATAATCTGGAGCGTTACCGCATGCGACTTGGACAAATCCGATACCTGAACAACACGACCGCGGCGATTTTCGAGGCGGATGGGTGTGCACGGCCTATTCCCGACTACTCGCTGTACGATCTGATTCGCCTCGCTGAGATGGAGGGCACCAGTCTGTCGAAGGTGGCCACGCGCCTGGCGTCGAAGCACAAGGAACCCTCGGTTCCGATTATTCCGCTGCATCCCAAAGAAGTGTGGGCCTGCGGCTGCACGTATGAATCGAGCGCGGCGTTTCGGGATGCGGAGCATGGGACTCGCGAAGGCTTCTATGCTCACGTGCACCACAGTCCCCGGCCGGAGATTTTCTCGAAGGGCGGAGCGCGGGTGTGTGTAGGCCCGGGTCAGGCGATTGGGATTCGCTTCGATTCGAAGTTCACGGCTCCGGAGCCGGAACTGGCGCTGGTGCTGGGGACGCGGGGCTCGATTGTAGGGTACACGATCAGCAACGATGTTTCGGCGTGGGATATTGAGCGCGAGAATCCGTTGTATCTGCCGCAGTCGAAGGTGTTCACGGCGTGCTGTTCACTGGGTCCGTGGATTGTGACGCCGGATGAGATTGGCGACCCGTATGCGCTGGATATGACGTGCACGATTATGCGCGGGGAGCAGACGATTTTCGAGGGCTCGGTATCTACGGCGAAAATTGCGCGGAAATTCGAGGATTTGATTTCTTATCTTTATCGCGCGAATCCGGTTCCGTCGGGGTCGGTGTTGCTGACCGGTACGGGAATTATCGTGACGGAGGAAGCGCGGCTGCTGCCTGGCGATGTGTGCAGTATCAGCGTGAGCGGGATCGGCACGCTGAGCAATCCCGCTGCGATTGTGGAGTAGGGGCTTGCAGGGCGGATCTGGTTCCGTCGGGGTCGGTGTTGCTGACCGGTACGGGGATTATCGTGACGGAGGAAGCGCGGCTGCTGCCTGGCGATGTGTGCAGTATCAGCGTGAGCATCTGATCGACGCAGCTTGCTGTTTGTATCGAGTGCTGCCCGTGCTGCGGGCGGGCGCGGGGACTCTCGTGGCTTAAGATGCGCGGCTGCCCGGCAGGAAATGGCGGGTGGTTTCGGCGATGTGGAGCAGGCTTCAGGCCTGTGGTTCGTAAGGGAATCGACGGATCTGATCGACGCAGCTTGCGAGCGCTGCGAGCAGCGTACCGCCCCAGCCGAAGGGCAGGCATGGGGCTGTGCGCTGATTCATTTCCTTGTCACCCTGTGCGAAGAACGGCATGCCGGGATCTGGCGGGGACACGTACTCGTGGATTGTGATCAGGATCTCGACCACTTCTCCATGGCCGTACCTTTTGAGCATGGAGAAGTGGTGGATGTGCGCGAGCTGGTCTTTCGGTTCTCGCTGGGCAAACTTCCAGTCAGTCAAAGCAGAGGCTCCTTGCGCGGCTACGTCAGGATTTCTTTGATCAGGTTCCCATGTACGTCTGTGAGCCGCATTTCGCGGCCATTGTAGCGCCATGTCAGCTTCTCGTGATTCATGCCGAGCAGGTGGAGGATGGTGGCGTGGAGGTCGTAGACCGATTTGCGGTTTTCTACTGCCTTGAAGCCGTACTGGTCGGTTGCGCCGACTACTGTACCGCCTTTGATGCCGCCTCCGGCGAGCCATACGCAGAAGCCGTCGGGGTTGTGGTCGCGGCCGTCCATGCGCTGGGAGATGGGCATGCGGCCGAATTCGCCGTGCCAAATGATGAGGGTGGAATCGAAGAGGCCTTTGCTTTTGAGGTCCTTGATCAGGCCGGCGAGGGGTTTGTCGGTTTCGGCGGCGTGGAGACCGTGATTGCCGACGAGGTCGAAGTGGGCGTCCCAGCTGGGGGCGAAGTTGCCGCCGCCGGAGTAGAGCTGTACGAAGCGGACACCCCGCTCGACTAAGCGGCGGGCCATTAACGCCTGGCGGCCGAAGAAGTCGGTCGGCTTTTCGCCGATGCCGTACAGGTTCTGGGTGGATTGCGATTCTTTTGCAATGTCGATGGCGTCGGCGGCGTGCGCCTGCATTTTATATGCGAGTTCGTAGGAATAAATGCGCGCGGCGAGTTCGGTATCGGCGGGATTTTTCTCTAAATGGGTTTTATTTAAGTCGCCGAGGAGATCGAGCCACTTGCGCTGCCGCTCGCGGGAACGGGCCTGGGG
>JAWXCM010000381.1:0-26428 GCA_034408745.1 Bryobacteraceae bacterium | reverse complement strand
GCCGCCCTTGCTCTTCTCGGTGAGCTGGTCATTGAGTCGGATGGCGAAAAAGCCTTCCTTGGTGTCGCCGAAGTTCACCGGCCCATTAACTGCCGTGAGCTTCGCGTCCACGTCGAACATGCGGTTCTGGCCGCTGCCGGAGTAGAACGTCATTTTGCGGTCTTCGCGGAGCACGACCTTGCCGTCGGGAGTGGTCCAGTTGAAGACGGCTTCGATCACGCCCTGCTTGCCGCCGCCCTTCGCGCTGACGATCTTTTCGAGCGCCACCTTGCCCCATTTCGGGCCTGGTTTGGCATTTTCCCAGTAGTGGATGCCGTTGACGTCGTTCACGCCGATCCACAGGCCCTGGTGATGCGGGTGGTCCTTCGACTGGCCGGCGGCATCGGTTTCCATCGGCCAGCGTCGAGTCATGATGGTTCCATCGGCCGTGCGCAGCGGGTGGAGGTAGGGCTTCATCAAGTCCTTGCCGAAGTAGAAAGTGGTGAAGGGAGCGCCATCGATAGTGACATCGATCTGTTCCCCTTTTCGGTCGATCTTGACGTCGGCGAGCACGGGCAGCGCCAGCAGCAGGCAGGTGAGAAGGAGTTTCACACCCCCGAGTTAATCACAACCCAGGGAGCACTTTCAATTCAGACGTGCGGCGTAGATGTCCCAGATGTCGGCGGTGGCGAGCTCGACCAGATGGTCGTCGGGGTCGCGGAAGTAGATGCTGCGGGCTCCGCCGGGCAGTTCCACTTCACTGCTGATGGCGATGTCGAGGTCGAGCAGACGGTCGCGCCAGGCCTCCGTCTGGTCCTTCTCGATCCGGAAGGCGAAGTGCAGTTTGCCGCTGCCGCCGTGGGGCGGAATGCGGCCGCCCGGGATCTCCAGCGTTTCGGTGCAGCAGCCGTGCTGGAACAGGAGCAGGATCTGGCTGCCCGCTACGCGCAGCGCACAGACGCGATCTGGCATTTTGACCACCGTGGCAAAGCCGAAGACACGGGTGTAGAACTCCCGGGAGCGGTCGAGGTCGGCGACGTAGAGGGCGGTTTCGAGAATGCCGCTGACGGCCGGGCTATTCATTTCTTATTTCCTCCTCGGGAGGATTATCGCCCGGAGCCCAGTAAAAATGCGTACATTCTTTGGAAAGAACTCCCGCGGAAATTTCGATGTTGTTGCGGAATGCATCGTGGATCAGGTCGGCCGGGTCAATGTGCCTGGCGTCGAAGTACATGGGATGGACGTCGCGCCTGGTGGCTCCGTATACGATGCGCCCAATTTTGGCCCAGACGCAGGCGGCGGTACACATGGAGCAGGGCTGAAGGGTGCAGTACAGGGTGCAGCCGGGGAACTCGATGGTCTTCCAGGCCTCGCCGAGACGGCGGAGGGTGACAATCTCGGCGTGGGCTGTAGGATCGTGGCGGAGTTCCGCCTCATTGTGTCCGGTCGCCACGACTTTGCCGTCATGAACGATGATGCAACCGACCTCACCTGCGCCGGGGGTCTGGTCGCCGAGGCGGGCTTCGGCCAGGGCAAGGCGCATGAAGTACTCGTCAGCGGGTGGAATGGGCATGGAAGTCGAAAAGAAGATGATCGGGCGCGCGTATCCGTTTCCTGCTAATCTAAAGGTTTCCCGCTGAGGTTTTTTTCTTGGACAGAGCCCATCGTCACGATCTGAAACACGACAAGTTTGTAGAGCAGGTAGGCCACTCGGTCGAATATGCGGCGGATCACCGCTCGCAGTTCCTCCGTTATGGCGCCATTGCGCTCGGTGTAATTGCCCTTGCGGCCGGCACCTGGTGGTACATGAGCTACCAGTCGGGCGTCCGGCAGGATGCACTGCGCACGGCGATTCGCGCGCAGGAAGCTGTGGTTGGCCAGAAGGAGACTCCCTTCCTGGTGGCGTATCCCGATGCCGCGGCCAAGAACACCGCCGTGAAGAAGCTTTGGCAAGACATCGCGATCAAGCATTCGGGCAGCTCCGAAGCGATGGTCGCCGAGTACTACATGGGCATCAACGCAGCGGACAGCGGCAATCTGCAGGAAGCCGAAAAGCACCTGAAGATTGTGTCTGAATCGGGCAAGGCGGAATATTCTTCGCAGGCGAAGTTGTCGCTGGCGCGCATTTATCAGGCGTCGGGCCGGAACAACGAAGCGGAGAAGGTGCTGCGCGGTTTGATGAACGACCCTTCCATCATGGTCTCGAAGGAAGAGGCTACGCTGGCTCTGGGCCAGGTGCTGGCGCAGTCGAACCCGGCTGAAGCACGCAAGCTTCTGGAGCCGCTGCGGGCGTCGCGCAGTGCGGTCAGCCACGCGGCCATCTCGACTCTGAGCGAGATTCCAGCGGCACGGTAAACGGTCTATAAACGTGGCGTTCGTGCCTCCTCTCGCGCATCTCCGGTTTCCGGTTGCTGAGAGTCTCGGACGCCGCTTTCCTGAATTTCCCCACCCCTATCGCACAGACTTCCAGCGGGATCGCGACCGCATTGTCCATGCCCGCGCGTTTCGGCGTCTGGAAGACAAGACGCAAGTCTTCAGTCCCAGCCTCCACGACCATTTCCGCAACCGGCTGACGCACACCATTGAGGTGGCGCAGGTGTCGCGCACGGTGGCTGCGGCGCTTGGGCTGGATGAGGATCTGACCGAAGCGCTGGCGCTGGCGCACGACATCGGGCATCCTCCGTTTGCGCACTCGGGCGAAGAAGAACTCGACCGCCAGATGCAGCGCTGCGGGGAGCGGTTCGATCACAATCTGCATTCGCTGCGCATTGTGGACGCGCTGGAGCAGCACTATGCGCGATTCCCCGGGCTGAACCTGACGTTTGAGGTGAGGGAGGGGATCGCGAAGCACTCGCGGGATTTCGAGGCGGGGGAATATCCTGAGCTCGACGAGTACCTGCCCGGGCAACGGCCGCCGCTGGAGGCGCAGATCATCGACCTTGCGGACGAGATCGCGTACAACACCGCGGATCTGGACGACGGGTTTTCGGCGGGCTTCTTCACCATGGAGCAGATCGTGGAGGAAGTGCCGCACTATGAGGATCTGTACGACGCGGTGGAGACGCAGTTTGCCGGGGCGAGCCGGGGGCTGCGGTTTCTGGAATCGGTGCGGGGGCTGATCGACCAGCTGGTGTCGGGGCTGCTGGACGGCACGATTGCCGCCGTGCGCGATGCCGGGGTGGGGAGTGTCGCCGAGATACGTGCGCATCCGGAGCGGCTGATGCGGTTCACTGAGACGGCGCTGGAGACGAATCAGGCTCTGAAGCTGTTCCTGCGGCGGCATGTGTACTACTCGGACGTGCTGGTGCAGGAGCGGCGGTCGACTGCCGCGGATGTGGCGAGGCTGTTTGAGTATCTGCTGGCGAATCCGGCGCAGGTGCCTGGTGAGGACGAAGAGGCGCCGCACCGGAGGGTGTGCGATTACATTGCCGGCATGACGGACGGATATTTCCGCCGGGTGTACGCGGAACTGATCGGTTAAGTGCCGATTGCTTGCGGAGTGTCCGGCAGCATGAACGAGAATGTGGCGCCGACATCTTCTACGCCCGTTGCCCAGATGCTCCCACCGTGCAGAGCGACAATGCGCTGGCAGGTGGCGAGGCCTATACCCGTGCCGGGGTACTGTTTGCCGTGCAGGCGTTTGAAGACACCAAATATTTGCTGGCCATATATCGGATCGAAACCGATGCCGTTGTCGCTCACCGAGATGGTCCACCCTGCTGCTTCGCGGACTGAGGTGACGTGAATCGCCGGTGAGGTGCCCGCTTTTCGATATTTCAGGGCATTGTCTACGAGATTCTGAAAGAGCCTCACCACCTGCGGGAAGTTTGCTGTTACAGAGGGAAGCGAATCTGACGTGATCACTCCCTGAGCTTCGTCGATGCTGCCCTTCAGGTTCGCCAACGCCTCCTGCAGCGCGAAGCTGCAATCCACGGACTGCCGACTCTGGCCTTCGTCACCGATTCGTGCGAAAGCGAGGAGATCTTTGATGAGAGCGCTCATCCGGAGGCTCCCGTCGACTATGAACTGCATCAGTACCTGGTCGTCCGGCTGGAGCCGCGGGCCCATCTGCCGGGCCAGCAACTGGGTATAGGCGGTGACGGTGCGGAGTGGTTCCTGAAGGTCGTGGCTGGCGACGGAGGTGAACCTCTCCAGATCCTGATTGGCGCGCTGCAGCGAATCGGCGGAACGCTGCAGCAAGATTGCGTCCGCAGCGAGCCGGATGTTGAGCGCGCGGGCCTGCTCCGTCAGTTCATGCTGCTGGAGTGAGCTGATGAGCAGAGCCTGGTTGACGGCGGCAATCCGTTCGTGGGCGTGCCTGGTCTCGGTAACCTGAATGAGGACTCCGGCGATTCCTCCGTCCTCCGCGACCGCGGGCCACATGTTGTAGGACCACATCAAAGATGCGGCGGTTGAGCTTTCCTCTCCAGGCACAGCTTCGGCCCGTCCGGTGCGGCTGACCCGGCTCATCAGTGCCAGGCACTCCTTGTTTTCGGGAACGATCTCGCGAAACGGCCTGCCCACCAGTTCGTCCCTGCTTCGTTCGGTTAAAACGCAAAAGGCGGCGTTGACGTATCGGATCTCATGCTCAATTCCGGTTACCGCCGCGGTCGGAACCGGGCACACCGCCGCAAACACAGAGCACAGTTCGAGTACATCAGGCGCAAGGTCCGAACTGTGCGTTGGTACAGGTTGCATGTGGTCCCTATGTCGACCGCGGTGGTATGCCGGTGATGAGTTGGTGGAACCCGGTGAGCTCTTCGCCGACAACGAACCCTTCGCTGGTGATATTGTACTCGTGCAGCTTCTTGCTGTGGTTGCCGCCGCGCATCTTCACCACCATCAGCATTTTCCGAAGTTCGCCGTTGATTTCCACGTACCGCAGGCGGATGATGTCGTCGGTGAGGAAAGAGATGGAGTAAGTGCTGAATGGCAGTTCGGTGAACAATTCCTGCATTTCCACCGTGCTGACAATCGTGATGCCGAGCCCGGTAAGGGAGGCGATCATGCGATACAGGGATTCGCGGAAATCGGCGCGAAAGCCCGGGGCTAGCGCCATTTCGAACCCGGCCAGTGAATCGATGACGAGGCGTTTGGCGCCAGTTTCCCTGACTGCGTCCAGAATGGCCTGCATGGCTTCGTCGACCGACAGGTCGAGGGGGCGCAGGTAAAGAATCCGCAGTTTATCGTCTGCCACGGCCTGGGGCAGATTGAGGCCGAACGTGGAAGCTCTCGCCGCGTACTCGTCCGGACGCTCCTCAAATACGGCGATAATTCCGGCTTCTCCGTTGCGCAGGCCAGCGTTGATGAAGTGAGTTGCAAGCAGAGATTTCCCGGTGCCGCCAGAGCCTGCGACGAGGAGGCTGTCACCTTCCGGAATGCCTCCGCCGATAATGGCGTCCAGTTCGACGATCCCGCTTGAGAGTCGCCTGCCGCCGCGAGCTACGCTCCGGCGATTTCCCAGCCCGAGGGTTCGAGAGAAGGCCTCGACGCCTTTGTCGGTAATCCGAATGGTGTGCATTCCGGGAACGGAAGCCTGGCCGCGCAGCTTCATAATCTGGAGCTTTCGAACTACTGAGTTTCGCTCCGGGTTCTGAAACAGCCAGAAGAGCCCGTCGGCGACGGTGAACACTGGGTTGTCCTGAATTTCCGACTCGTGGTACTCGCCGACGAGGAAGGTGGTGGCTTCCCAGCTTGTGAGAAGCAGGCCAAGGTCCTGGACGAACGTCGGCATTTCCACGTCGTCTCTACTGGCTGTACGGATGACGGAGCGGAAGGAATCGACGACCACCAGCCCGGGATTCAGCGTTTCCACCTGCTTTGCGATTTCCGCCATTACTGCTGGGAGGCCACCCTCGATCAGCACACTGCCGAGGTTAAAGAAACGAATGGAGCTGTTTAGGCGGTCGCCGTCGAAAAAATCATACTGTTGTTGATAGCGCAGCATCTTGAGGGCGGGTTCCCCCAGGACGGTAAAGTACAGGGCCGGGCGTTCGGGGGTTGCATTGGCAAAGACGAACTGATGCGCGAGCGTAGTCTTGCCACAGCCAGGCGCGCCCGCAACGATGTTAAATGAAAACTCCGGAATCCCTCCGCCGAGGATTTCATCAAGGCCCGGAACCCCGGAGGGCAGTTTCTTGATTGCCACTTTGTTTTGCTGGCTCATGGTTGCTTCGCTCCATTGGAACCCGCCCGAAAGTTTCTGAAATCCGGCCAGACGCCGTCGAGTATCGTCAGGGTCAAATCCTGGCCAATAAGTACGGCCATCAGTTCAAGCAGTTCGGAAATGAGAACCAGGCCCGCTTCGGGATCGTCACTGAGGGCCAGGTCCGAAAATCCCTCGACGGAACCGTCAGGGCTGATGCGCACCATATTGAGCCCTGGCGCTTTGGCTTTCGCCAGAGACAGCGCACGGGACAGCAAGGCGCGAAACCCCGCGGTTCCAGCAAGGACGCAAAGCGGACGGCGTACAGCCTCGCAGACGCGGGCTGCCGCTGGCAGATCCGGATCGATACTGACAACTGCTGACGCTTCTAACTCGATTAGTTTTCGGGCAAGGTCCCGCAACGCCTCGGTCGAAGGTCGCACGTTCATTCTCCGCGCCTCCGGCGCAGTTCTCCGCGAACCGCTGATGCAGAGGGGATTAGCGCGAGCGTCGTCGGTCGTTTGCTCATTAAGTTAGGATCGGGAAGGACAGTTGGCCCGCAATCCTGGCACTAAAGGGCGTTCAGCCCGAGTATACAGCACATCCGCGTAGAGTGATTTTATAACCGTGATCTGGGCGGTTTGGGTCGTCAGTTCTTCTCGCGGGTGAGGAAGTTGGTTAACTCGGCGGTTCGCACTCCATAAACTTTGGTGACCTGGCGGCAGACTTCATCGCCAAGCTTCTGGGGCGTGTCGGCTTCGTCGTGATCGATGACCACCTTAATGTAGAGATCGGTCCGGGGCATACCTCCAGCATAAGATGGTCAGGTATGCAGGAATCTTCCCGCCTGTGCGCGATCTGCGGCAAGCGTAAACCAAAGCGTTTTTGCCCGGGCGTCAGTGGCGACATCTGCACTTTGTGCTGCGGCACGGAGCGCGAGGTAACGGTGCTGTGCCCGTTGACGTGCGTCTACCTGATTGAGAGCCGGGGTCACGCGGTGCGTCGGGAGGTGGATCCGAAGACGCTGCCGAACATGGACATCGTGGTGGACGAGCCGTTCCTGCGTCGGAATGAGTCGCTGATGACGATGATCGCGATGACGATGCTGAAGGCCAGCCTGTTCGAGGGCGTCCAGCTTCTGGACACCGACATCCGGGATGCGCTGGCGGCGCTCACGCAGACGTACAAGACGCTGCAGAGTGGGCTGGTGTATGAGGTTCGGCCGGAGAATCCGCTGGCCGGCAAGGTGGTGGTCGCGGTTCAGGAGACGGTCGCCACGATCCGGGAGTACCTGGCCGGGGAGCAGGTTCGGCTGGATGATCGCAATGTGCTGAAGGTGCTCGTGTTCTTCCAGCGCATCGAACTAACGCACTGGAACGGCCGTCCGAAGAGCCGTGGGTTTATCCACTTCCTCGGCGGGTTTGTGCCGCCGCAGGCAGTGGCCGAGCCGTCGGACACGACGCTGGTGAGCGGGGATGCTCCGTCGGGGCTGATCATCACGCCATGACCGCGGTTGTCGTATTTGCGCATGGGTCGAGTGTGGAGGCTGCCAACCAGGGCGTCCGCGCGATGACGGCGGAACTGGCTCGACGTGGCGAGTTCGAACTGGTGGAGACTGCGTTTCTGGAGATGGCGCAGCCGGATTTGCCTGCGGCTGTGGCTTGTTTGTGTGCCAGGGGGGCGACGCGGATTGTGGTGGTGCCGTTCTTCCTGACGCTGGGCATTCATCTGCGCCGGGATTTGCCTGGCATCGTGGAGGAGCTTCGCGGCATCCATCACGGTGTGGAGTTTGAGGTGACACAGCCGCTGGAGGGACATCCGGCGCTGGTGGACGTCATGCTCGGACGCGCACAGGGAGCGCTGGATAACAAGCATGCAGGCGAGACTGATTGAATCGAAAGTAATCGCACCGGAAGTCCGGCATTTTGTGTTTGAGGTTCCGGATGTAGAGCATTTGCCGTTTCCGGCGGGGCAGTTTGTGTCGATCACCAGGGTGGTTCGCGAGAAGAAGATTACACGCGCGTATTCCATTTGCTGCGCTTCTGACGGGAACCGGTTTGAGCTGTGCCTGAATCGCGTGCAGGACGGGCACCTGTCGCCCTTCCTGTTCGACCTGCAGCCGGGTGACCTGGTGGAGATGAAGGGTCCGCTGGGCCAGTTTGTGTGGCGAAATCCGGTGAGCGACTCGATTCTGGTGGGCACGGGCACGGGCATCGCTCCGTTCCGCGGGATGGTGATGGAGTATCTGCGCGGTGGCGGGGATCGCGACATCACGCTGATTTTCGGCGTGCGTCACGAGGAATCGCTGCTGTACCGCGAGGACTTTGAGCAACTGGCTCGGGAGTATCCGAATTTTCACTTTCTGCCGACGCTGACGCAGCCGGGTCCGGAATGGACGGGGCTGACAGGCAGGGTGCAGCCGCACGTGCTTAGCGCGCTGGGAGACCGCCGCGATGTCGACGTCTACATCTGCGGGCTGAAGGCGATGGTGGACGATATGCGGGCGCAGCTGAAAGAGTTGGGGCTCGACCGCAAGCGCATTATTTCTGAGAAGTACGACTAATCAGCTGATGAATTTCATCTCGACCTGAGCGTAGACCTCGCGGGTTTGCGCGAGATTGGCGTAGGTGACGCCGGGGAGTTTCGCCGATGCGGTTCCGGCGGCGACGCCCCAGCGGACTGCGTCGATAAAGTGCTTGCCCTGCGACATGGCCCAGGTGAAAGCGGCGGCGAGTGCGTCACCGGCTCCGATGGGACAGACCGCGTCGATTCGCGGGGGCACTGCTTCCACGATGTCGGTGCCACTGCGCGCCATCGCTCCCCGGCTTCCCAGGGACAGCACGACGGCCTCGGCACCCATGCCGTGGATGCGTTGGACGGCGTCAATGAGGTGCGTCCGGGTGATGAGTGCGCGGTTGAGGAGGCGCTCGGCCTCCTGCTGGTTCGGGCTGACGACGGTGGGGCTGGCTTCGAGGCCGTGGAGCAGCGCATCGCCGTCGGTGTCGAGCATGGTGGGCACCTTTCTCTTCTGCGCCAGCTCAATGATGTCCTTGTAGAAGTGCGACGGGACGCCGGGGGGCAGGCTGCCGCAAATCATAAACCACGTGGCTTTGGGCAGGTGCTTCTCGACTGCCGCGGCCACCCGTTCCAGTTCCCGTGCGGTGATTACGGGACCCTGCTCGTTGAGCTTGACGGTAAGGCCCTGCTTGTCGGTAATGGTGAGGTTGGTGCGTGTTTCGGCGGCGGTGCGGACCAGTTCGAGAGGGAAGTCGATATCCTGGGCGAGGGATTCGAACTGGTTGCCGGTTTCGCCGCCGGCGGTGGCGAGGGCGAGGGTCTTACCACCGAAACAGTGGATGACCCGGGATGCGTTGATGCCTCTGCCGCCGGGGGACTCGCTGGTGGAAAGAATATAGCCACGGTCCTCGAAGGCAAGGCGGTCCACGGTAACATTCCGGTCCAGAGCCGGGTTAATGGTCAAAGTAAGGATCAAACGACCAGTTTACGCGAACAAACGCCCGGCAACGAAAGGGGTGTGTGCATCATCTACTAATTTCAGCACGACTGTCGCGAATTTGCCATTCGCCTCCGTGCTGCTAGAATTGTGGTCGTTTCCATGCCCGCCAACAGTGATCCAGCGAATCTGAGCGTCGGACAGTACGCCGAGCGGATTCGCCGCGAAATGATTCCTCTGCGCAAGCCGTTCTCGTACTATTTTGCCGGCCTGCCCCTGACAGAGGAGGACATTCGCGAATATCTCGAAGAACCCATTGCGGCACTGCCGCAACTGGTGCTTTCGCAATTGCCGAAAGTCTCGATTTTACTTGTCCCCTACCTGGAGAGTTTCCGGGAGAAAGGCCCGGGCAACTCCGGGGAGATGGTTCGCACTGCGAAGCCATCGGAGGACAAATCGTCGTGGACCTCGTGCGTGGTGACGCGCGAGGAAGCGGTGCTGGCGTTCGCCCTGAAAGATCAGGAGGTGGCGGAGTACCACTATCACTTCTATCTCCTGCTGGCACAGCTGGTTGCCGATCCGTGGACCGAAGACGCCCGCCGCCGCTACTCAGAGCTGATTCGCGAAGAGATTCGGGTGGGCGTGCACGGCGAGGTGGATGAGGCAAGCTGGACTCTGAAACAGGCTCTGCTGACGCATAAGAATCCCGGGACGCGCGACACGCGTGCGTTTCGCGATTACATACGGCAGTCTTTCGTCGACACACTCACGTTGTACCTGCACGGGATCTGCTGCGACATTGATGTCGAGACAGGACCGCGCCAAATCCCCAGCCGTTATCTGCGGCGTCGCCTGCAGTTGCTGGAGCAGCTGTATCCTCCTCCGGCGGGTTATGCAGTATTTCCGGAGGAGGGTCAGCCGTGACTCCTGGCCAATACGGCCTGAACAAGCTTTGTGAAGTCGAAGATTTTCGAAAGCCTGAAATCGAAAGCGCCATCCACGAGATGGAGCCCGAGTGCGTCGTCATATTTGACGAGTACCCGAGACGTCACGAACACCGGAAATCGTGGGAGTATGCGCAACTACTTCGCGGCGCCCGGGATTTAGGCGTGTTGCGGCCGGACGCGATGGTGCTGGGCGTTGCTGCCGGGCATGAGCGCCCACTGTTCTGGCTCACCAATCACGTGAGGATGGTATTCGCCACCGACATTTACGGCACCGGTGAGTTTTCCGGACGCGAAGCTACCTCCAGCATGCTTGTGAATCCGGACGAGTTCGCTTCGCAGATTCCGTTCAACCGCCGGCGCCTGGTGGTGCAGTATATGAATGCGCTCGACCTGCGGTATGAGGACGAGAGCTTCGACATGGTGTTCTCGCTAAGCTCGATTGAACACTTTGGCGGACAGGCAAGCGCGGTGGACGCGCTGAAACAACAGGCGCGGGTGTGTAAGAAGGGCGGGATCGTTGCATTGACGACGGAAGTGATCGTCAATGAAGCGCCTACTCCGGGCGAGCCGAATCTGCACCTGTTTACTCCTGCGCAGCTCCTGGAACTGCTGGCCGCCGTCCCTGAACTGCAGCCGGTGGAGCCTGTGTCGTTCGAACTCTCCAATGAGACAAAGCGTTCCGTGCTGAATCTGCCTCAGGTAATTGTCGACCTGGGGAGGCAGCACTACGAGTACCCGCACATTGTGCTGGAACTGGAAGGCTGCTGGTTCACCTCAATCTCTGTGTTTCTCCGCAAAGTCTAAGTAATGGCCAATCTGAATCGAGTCTGCAACGTGGAAGACTGGCAGAAGCCGGAGTTGGTGTCGATGATGAAGACACTGCTTCCCTACTTTTCTGTCGACCCGAAGTACCCAACTGGCTCCGAGCATCGGAAGCACTGGGAATACGCGCACGTTGTGAACGGGCTGCACGAGCTTGGCGCGGTGCATCCGGAAAGCTGGATCCTCTCGGTTGCCGGCGGGCACGAAGAGCCTGCCTTCTATCTGACCAATCACATTCGCTGGATGTTCCTTTGCGATTTGTACGGCATCAGCAGTTTTAGCGATGCCGAGGCACAGACGTCCGTGCTGCTGAATCCGGATGCGTTCGCGACGCTGCCTTACAACCGGAAGCGGCTGGTGGTGCAGATTATGAACGCGCTCGACCTGCGGTATGAGGACGGGACATTCAACGGCGTGTTCTGCATGAGCAGCATCGAGCATTTCGGCGGGTTCGACGGGGCTCGGAATGCTCTGGCGGAGATGGGCCGGGTGACGAAGCCTGGTGGGATTGTCGCGATTACCACCGAGTGCATCGTGAATAACAAGCCGGATCTGGATTTGCCTGGTCTGTATTTGTTTAGCCCGGCGACGATCGACCGGCTATGCTCGGCCGTACCGGGGCTGGTGGCGGTGGAGCCGGTGGAGTACCGGGTGTCGAAGAAGTCGATGGAGGCTTCTTACGATTTGCATCAGGCTGTCGCGGATGCGAAGAACAACTACTCGCGCTATCCGCATACGCTGCTGGAACTGGAAGGCCGGTTGTTTACGTCTGTCGCGGTGTTTTTGCGGAAGAGCCTGTAGGTGTAGGGGGCTCTTTGAGTGGAGGACCCCAGAAAATCCAGTGCACGTCCTGAATTAAGCGGTCTTTCGCCAATAGTTGCGGAGGGGAAATCCCGGTTTCCTTTATTTTATGGTTGCGGTAAGAAGCATGTCGACAATTCGGTAATACACTGTGGAGCCATCGACGTAGAGGATTTCACTGTCGGCCTGTTTGGTGTCGATGCGGTGGAGTTTACGGGTTGGTCGCGGTTGTACATACTCATCCAAATCAGGTCCGAGAATCCGTGATCGTGAGGCGTTTCGTAATAGTCGAAAGATTGCGTCGGACCTCCGCCTTCCGTCACTCTGCACGGACGTCGACCGGCGCCGCCGGTCCCGGCGATGAAGGCAGAGACCTCTCCTGTCCACCTGGTCTCAGCAGGCACACGATAGGAGGCAAGTTTGGCGAGCGCCGCGTTAACGTTGCTTTGCCAATTCCATAAGATATCAAATCAATTTATCAGTATCCAACTAAACCATGGCCCACTCCGGCTGGAAAAGTAATCCTTGATTTGTTGCTCAGCGGGATTGGTGCCAAGTATTCGGAACGCGACATCCTTGCGTTTTCCGTTGATCGTAAACGAAAGTGTCGCGTTACCACCCACGATTGCCGATCCTGGCTTTTGGGTGATCTTCCAGGCATTCACGGGCCGGTTGACTTGTGGTCTCGGTGCGTGTTGGCTGCAGAATTGATTGCCTGAGTACAGGCGACGTGCAACCGGTGTCCGGACGGGAGTAACGCAAGTTTATTAGTTAGGCAGGGCCGTGTTCCTGCGGAAACGCGGCTAAAGCGCCGAGTGCGGACAAGATTCGCAGGGCGGCTTCTTTTCCTTTTTCGCCGATTTCTCCGACTGGGCCTACGCAACTGGGGCAGCCCTGATCGCAGGGGCAGGCCTCGATTAGCTCCTTCGTTTTGGCAAGGAGCGTTGGCGCGAGTTTGAAGAGCGGCGCGCTTTGGCCAATTCCTCCCGGGTAGGTGTCGTACAGATACAGGTTCGGTTCCCATGCGGTCAGGCCGTTGCTGGCGTCCTCCGTGAGGGCCACGGCGAGGTCTCTTGGGTCGCACATCAGCAGCAGCGAAGCCACGGTGCGAAGTGCGTTGCCGAGGCCGCCGAGACCGCTCTGGCGATCGGCTCCGTTGAGGTCGGCGAACTGATTCAGGAACGCTGCGGGCAAGTGGAGCCAGAATGCGGTGGTGTGCATTTCCTGCTCCGGCATGGACAGGTGTCCGGCGCCGACGTTCTCCAGCGTGAAGAACTTGATCTTTTTCCAGCCGACCACCTGTGTGTTGACCCGCACGTCGCCGTGGGCGATCTTCGCGTCTCGCACCGGGGCGGCTTCCACCTCATCCAGCACTTTCACCTGCGTGTAGTCGATGGCGTCTGTAAAGTAGTCGGAGTCGACGCGGCGCACGTAGGCTTTGCGTCCGTCGTAGTCGAATTTTTCCACCTGAAACTGGCGCGCTTCGTGGAGGTAGATGGCCTTTTCGTGCAGCGTTGTGAGTGCGGTCGGGAAGCTGACTTCGGCGATGACTTTGTGGTCGCCGGTGATGTCGACGACCACAAAGTTGTCGCTGGTAACGGCCCGGAGGCTGACGGCGTCGGCGGGGTAGGTGTCCGATGTCCAGTGCCATGCGCCGCCTGACAGGTGCAGGAACCCGGACTCTTCGAGGAAGCGGCAGAGCTCGCCGGTATCGTGGCCCCCAAAGCTCTCGCCCTCGCGGATGGGCAGCTCAAAGGCGGCGCAGCGGAGGTGGTTCAGCGCAATCTCGAGGTTGTCGGGGTTGATGAAGGCGTGCTCGGGGGTGCGCTGGAAGAAGTAGTCGGGGTGCTCGACGATGTACTGGTCGAGCGGGGCGCTGGAGGCGACGAGGACGGCGATGGAGCTGCTGACGCGGCGTCCTGCGCGTCCCGCCCGCTGGAGTGTGGACGCGACCGTGCCTGGATAGCCGGCCATCACGACCACGTCAAGCGAGCCGATGTCGATGCCGAGTTCCAGAGCGTTAGTCGACACCACGGCGCGGATCTCCCCATTGCGGAGCTTGCGTTCGATTTCGCGGCGCTCGCGCGGGAGATAGCCGCCGCGGTAGCCGCGAATCATGTCGGACCCCATGGGCCGGCGTTCGCACGATTCCTTCAGGTACGTGAGCAGTACTTCGGTGGCGAGGCGGTTGTTGGCGAAGACGAGAGTCTGCTGGCCGCGCTCAATGAACTCCATCGCGAGGCGGCGCGTTTCGTGGAGATAGCTCCGGCGGATGCCGAGCTGGCGGTTGACCACGGGCGGGTTGTAGAAGACGAAATACTTCTCGCCGCTGGGAGCGCCGTTGTTGTCGACGAGCTCAAAGTCGAGTCCGGTCAGCGATTCGGCGAGCTGCTTCGGGTTGGCGATGGTGGCGGAACAGCAGAGGATCTGTGGTTTCGATCCATAGAATTCGCAGATGCGGTGGAAGCGGCGGAGCAGGTTCGCCAGGTGACTGCCGTAGACGCCGCGGTAGTAGTGCAGTTCGTCAATGACGAGGTAGCGCAGGTTCTCGAAGAGCTTCGCCCATTTGGTGTGGTGCGGCATTACTCCGGTGTGGAGCATGTCGGGGTTGGTCAGAACGACGTTGGCGCGCTCGCGAATGGCTTTGCGTGCGTCTTGCGGGGTGTCGCCATCATAAGTGAACGCTTTGAACTTCGCGCCCATGGCGTCGACGGCGCCCTGGAATTCGTGGAGCTGATCCTCGGCGAGCGCCTTGGTGGGGAACAGGTACATGGCGCGAGCGTCGGGGTCTGAGGCGAGGCGGTTGAGGACGGGCAGGTTGTAGCAGAGCGTCTTACCGCTGGCAGTGGGCGTGACCACGACTACGTTGCGGTTGTCGGAGATGGCGCGGAAGGCGTCGGCCTGGTGGGTGTAGAGGTCTCGGATGCCGCGTTTGGCGAGGGCCGCGGCGAGGGTGGGGTCAAGGCTGGCCGGAAACGGCTCGGAGCGGGCCGGTTTGGCGGGCTGGTGGCGGATGGCGCGGACAGAGGAATCGGGGTCGGCCATGCGCTCCTGAAAGCGCTGGACCGCGACCTCGAGGCTCGAGCGGTGCATCAATTCCTGGGCGGCTGAAAACTCCGGGAAGCCGAGCGCCAGATTCGCCGTTTCTTTGCTCTCCACCGTTCTACGTTACATGCTTTTGCGCACGGCTGGCAATATCGCTGTACTCCCGTGATACCGTTAGAGTTAGATGCAATCGATTCGGGTTGGCGTCGCGGGCGCCGGCTCTTTTGGCTCAAATCATCTCCGCGTTTTGCGGGAACTGCCTGGTGTGACGCTTGCCGGGGTGACCGATGCGGACCCTGCCAGGGCGGCTGAGGCGTCGGCGAAATACGGGTGTCCGATGCTGACGCTCGACGAAATGGCCAGCTCGGCGGATGCGTGTGTGGTGGCGACGCCGACGGTGTCGCATACCGAGGTGGGGTGCCGGCTGCTGGAAGCGGGACTCGACGTGATGGTGGAGAAGCCCATCGCGCCGGATCGGGAATCGGCTCGCCGGCTGGTGGAGACTGCGGCGAAGCACGGGCGCATCCTGCAGGTCGGTCATCTGGAGCGGTTCAATCCTGCGATTCGGGCGTTGCAAAGCGTGGCGACGCTGCCTCTCTTTTTCGAAATTCACCGGATGAGCGTGTTCACGCCGCGCAGCCTGGACGTAGACGTCGTGCTCGACCTGATGATCCATGATGTGGACATTCTGCTGTCGCTGTGCGGGGATGTGCCGTCGGAGATTCGGGCGGCAGGCATCCGGATTTTGTCGCAAAAGGTCGACATTGCGAATGTGCGGCTGGCGTTCGCCAACGGGTGTGTGGCGAATCTGACGGCGAGCCGGGCGTCGGTGGAGAAGATCCGCAAGATGAGGCTCTTCCAGCCCGGTGAGTACGTTTCGGTCGACTATACCCGGCAGGACATCTCGAAGATTACGGTCAGGGACGGCGAAGTCGGGTTCGAAGCCATCGAAGTGGAGAAGAGTGAGCCGTTGCGGCTGGAGCTGGAATCGTTCGTGGATTGCGTTCGGGATCGCTCACGGCCGGTGGTTTCGGGCGAGGATGCGACACGCGCGCTGGAGGTTTGCCTGGATATATTGTCGGCGATTGAGGAGCACGGAAGGCTGGTGCAGGATACAATCGCGGCTCATGGGGCAACCGTTGGGTCACCGTACTCGTCCTGATTCTTTATGGCAGGCAGCGTGACTGACAAGCCGGCGGAGTCGGCGCTCCCGGTTCCCAGCTTCGGGCTTGCCCCGGCGCTGGGGGATGGTGGACCGCGGCACTGGGCTGTGGTTGCTGCCGGATCCGTGCTGGCGCACCTGATGATCTTTCTTACCGGAGTCGGCATTGGGCAACTGCCTGCTCCGGCCCGGCGTGTGGCGCCGGAGTTGACAGTCCAGGCTCCGAAGAACGTCACCAGGCTGGTGGCACCTCCCATGGACGTGCTCACGCAGCTTGCGCCGAATAAGGGTAAGGTCAGTCCGGAGTTCAACCTGTCCAGTCTGCCTCCGCGTCCGGAGCAGGCGAGTCGGCAGCAGAGTCCCGGAGCGGCAGCGCTGCCCCGGAGAACATTCCGGCTTCCGGACAGGCCGACGAACACCCCGGCAAAGCCGACGATGGAAGCTCCGGCGCCGCCCGCTGTCGACACGGCTCAGGTTCGAACCAACACCCCGCCACCGGCTCTCGGGCAGAACGTGACCATTCCCCCGCCGCAGATCGATCCCCAGGAGAAGCCGAAACTGGCCTTCGAACGGCCCGGCATCAATATAGGCTCGGCGCAGGGTGTTGGCCGGTCCGCGATCCCAAAGCCGGTGACTACCGTCGAGGAAGCGGCTCGGCAGGTGGCCCGGGGAGCGGGCAAGGGACTGATTGTGGGAGACGAGGACGCGACGCCGGGTGCCAGCCCGATTTCGCCCTCGGTGCCAATCCCTGGGAAACTGGGCAGCGCGGTGGAACTGCTGAGCGATCCGCAAGGTGTCGATTTCTGGCCGTACCTGGTGAAAGTGCTTACGGCGGTTCGGCGGAACTGGTTTGCAGTGATTCCTGAGAGTGCCCGGTTCGGGCGTCAGGGAAAGACCGTAATCCAGTTCGCGATCAACCGGGACGGCAGCGTGCCGAAACTGGTGATCGCCACGCCGTCGGGGGCCGAAGCTTTGGACCGGGCGGCCGTGGCCGGAATCAGCGCTTCGAATCCTTTCCTGCCACTCCCTCCCGAGTTCAAGGGCAGTCAGGTGCGCCTCCAGTTTGTGTTTAAGTACAACGTTAAGTAAACCCATTCGGAAGGCCTATGCCCTCACACATGGGCGTATACTACCCGTGGTACGCGGGTATAGTATTCACCCTTTTGGGGGTATGTGGCTGCCAGTACAAGTCGCTATTTTAGTAATTCATCGTACTTAAAATAGCCGATCTGTAAATTAAGTATAAGATTAGTTACTGGTACTACCCCTCTCACGTAGCCCCAGTACCCCCCCAGCGTGGCGGTCTACCAGGGTAATAAGAGCTACTCACCTTAAGGTGATGTGCCAAGGTACATTCACTCCGCCTGATGGCATGATTCGGTCATAGGCTTCTCGGTGTCTTAAGGCTGGCTCAATCCAGACCTTAACCATCGCAGAGAACTCAGTTCCAAAGAAGCCAATTCGGGAGCGCACAACGCTCCTGTGGAGTGGAGAGAGAGAACATGTCTGGCTCTGCCTTGTCCTGGCGCTATGAAGAAACGGCCTCGCCCTTTTTGGGCGAGTATTTGGAAGACGCGGAAGAGTTCTGCGTGTCGGACGTGGATGACGATTCGGAAGAATTGGCGTCTAAACCGGCTCGGCGGTCCGTCTCAGCGAAACCAGCAGTATCCACACAGTCCTGTGCGAAGCTTGCCAAACGGGATCAGCTTGTGCTCGACAACCTCGCGCTGGTGAAGTCGATCGCACTGCGCGTTCACGAAAATCTACCTGTCCACGTTGATACTGACGACCTTGTGCATGCTGGCGTGCTCGGGTTGTTTGATGCCGCTTCCCGGTTCGACCCGGAGAAGCAGGTTTCTTTTGCCAGCTACGCCAAGCACCGCGTTAAGGGTGCCATCCTCGACAGCCTGCGCCAGCTTGACTGGGCCTCGCGCGATCTGCGCCGCCGTCACAAGCAGCTGGAAGCAGCCACCCGGGAACTAGCCGCCGAACTACAGCGTACTCCCACCGAAGCCGAGATCGCTGAGCGGCTGGGCGTCGACGTTGACAAGTGGCGTCAGATGATGATCGATCTGCGTAACACGGGGCTCATCTCCGCCAACACGCGGTCCACCGATCACGACGATCTGCCTGAACCCGAATATGCGGGTACTCCGGAATCGCAGCCGGACAACATGTGTGCACGCGAGCAGATGAAAACGGCTCTGGGCTCCGCCATGACCGTTCTGCCCGACCGTTACCGCCAGGTTGTGGTGATGTATTACACGCAGGAAATGACGATGAAGGAGATTGGGACCGTGCTCGGTATCAACGAAAGCCGTGTGTCCCAGATTCACAAGTCGGCTCTGGAGAAAATGCAGGCGGCCCTGCAGGAGACAGGCATCCATTCCAGCGCCGCGTTCTAGTCGACGCGGCGCCGAAACGGGCTAGTTCAAGCCCAGCCGAAAAGGCAGAATTCGAAGATAGCCGCTGGCGGAAAGGGACCGGATATCCATGCCGGTCCATTTCGCCACCAGGCTCTCCATTGAGGCGGATTCATTGCTGCTCTTCATGAACTGCTCAAGCAAAGTGCGCTTAGGCGGGTATGCGACGATCCGGACTTTGTCCTTGTCGGCGATGCCCGCTTTCTTCTTGACAGCCGCCAGGGCGGTGTCGAGCCCGCCGAGTTCGTCCACCAGACCACGCGATTTCGCGTCGATGCCGAGCCATACTCGTCCCTGTGCCAGCGGCTCCATTTCTTCGTATTTCCGCTTTCTTCCCTCTGACACCACGGTCACAAACTGCTTGTAGAACTCGTCGAGGCCGGACTGCAGACGTTCTTCGGCCTCCGGTGACATCGGACCGTAGTCCGTATCGACGTTGGCATTCCTGCCCTTCAGGATGAAGTCCTTCTGGATGCCGAGCTTGTCATACAGACCTCGCAGGTTGAACTTGGTGTAGACCACGCCGATGCTCCCGGTGACCGTATTCGGGTAGGAGATGACGGGGTCGCCCGACATCGCCACATAGTAGCCACCTGAGGCCGCGTAATCGGAAAACGAGATCACCATGGGCTTCTTATCATGCAGCAGACGCACTTCGCGCAACATTTCGTCCGAAGCGAACGCGTCGCCGCCGCCGGAATCGATGCGAAGGATGACGCCGGATACGGTGCTGTCGTTGGCAACGCTCCGCAGCATCTTCGCGAATGCGCCGGAAGTGAAGCCTTCGTCGGTGCCCATGGCGTCTTCGCCCGAGCCGCGGAGGATGGTGCCGGAGCCGACGACCAGGGCGATGCGCTTTTTGGCTTCGCCTTCGGGTGTGAGGCTGCGGACGTAGCGGGAGAAGTCCACTTTCTTCAGTTCGGACTGCTTCAGCTGAGTCTTCATCTCGCCGTAGACCTGGTCTTCGTAGCGCAGTTCGTCGATCAGTCCGGCAGCTTTCGCCTGCTTCGCGGTGTAGGGTCCGTTATCGAAAATGGCTTTGATTTGTTCGGGCGACTTCTTCCGGGCGGTGGCCAGAACCTGGACCACGTGATTGAAGATACCGTCCAGAACCAGGCCGAGCGACTCGCGGGTCTCGGGCGTGAGGCCGTTTTTGGTGAACATGTCGCCGTAGTCTTTGAACTTGCCCACATGGCGAACTTCCACCTGCACGCCCAATTTGTCGAGCGCGTTCTTGAAGTACATGATCTCGGCACGCATGCCCTTGACGTCAATGCGGTCTTCCGGGTTCGCGTAGATGCGGTCGGCGGCGGTGGCCACGTAGTACTCGCGCAGTCCAGGCGAGCGCAGCAGCGCGTAGACGGGCTTACCGGATTTGCGGAAGTTCAGAATATCCTCGCGCAGTTCGCCGGCTTTGGCCCAGCCGGCATCCATGCGGCCGACGTTGAGAACAATCGCCTTTACGCGGTTGTCTGTGGCGGCTCGTTGGAGCGCCTGCCAAATTTCGGAGACGGTGAGCGGAGTCTTGCTGGTCAGGTAGGGGATCGGCAGCGGGAATGAGACCGGTGCTTTTTCCGGAATGTCGCCCTGGAGATTCAGCACCAGAGTGGCGTTGTCAGAGATGGTGGGGCGGGTTTCGCCGAGCCGTGCGGCCGAAAAAATCAGGATTATTCCCGCCAGGAAGGCGAAAACTAGGCCTGTGAAGATGCCGAGCAGAAACTTCTTCATACGCGCTCATCAGCATAGCGCGCTCGGTCAGGTAAGCAAATCGGCCACACACTGGTGGAGTTTCCCGGTCAGTTCGCCGCGATCCTTTATGTGGAGGCCCTCAGTGGGGATCGGCTCGCCGATACGGAGCTCGACGGTGCCGGGCCTGACGTGCATGGAGTGCATAGGGAGGAGGTGGATGGTGCCTTTAATGCCGACGGGGACTATCGGGACGCCGGCTTTGATGGCGATGAATGCGGCGCCTTCACGGAACTCCTTGAGGTCGCCAGTCATCGACCGGCCGCCTTCGGGGAAGACCAGCACGCTGATGCCACGGGCGCGGATCGTCTTTCCGGCTTCGGTCATGGCTTTGACGGATTCGCGGGCGTTGCCCTGGACCACGGGGATGTGTCCGGCCTGGGTGAGATGCGTTCCGAGGAACGGGATTTTGAAGAGATAGTCATTGGCCATGAATCGAAAGCGTGCGGGGATGTTGGAGAGCACCACGGGGGTGTCCATGTAGCTGGCGTGATTCGAGGCGAAGACGTAGCTGGTGTTGGGCTGCAGATTTTCGAGGCCTTTGGTGATAACGTGCGCGCCACCGATTCGGAGCAGCATGCGAGCCCAGGCGCGCGCCACTGCCGCCTGCTTTTCCCCGTCCGGGTCAGAGAAGGAAACCGCTATGCTTGCGGACCCGTACACGATGGTGGCCAGTATGATCAGCGGGTCTCGGCAGAGCACTGCTGTCAAAAAGCTGAAAGACATTCGAAGCCACTATTGTATTAGCGCGAGGATCTCGCCGACTAAGTAAAGCGAGCCGGTGATGATGACCAGGTCGTCGGGCCGTGCGTTTCTGGCATGTTCGAGCGCCTCGCGGGCGGTTTCGAGAACAAGGATATTGGGGTGGTCCGATTCGGCGGCGAGTGCTTCAGGGCGTACGGCGCGCGGCGAATCGGGCGCAGTGAGGATGACTGTGTCGGCGAGCGGGAAGAGGATCTCCGTGATCTCCTGCACCGATTTGTCGCGCATGGCTCCGTAGATTAGCGTGATGGGGCGGTCGGCGTAGAAGCGCTCCAGGTGAGCGGCGAGAGCTCGGACACCGGCGGGGTTGTGCGCTCCGTCGAGGAGAATGAGCGGCTTGCCGTGAATGATCTGCAGTCGGCCCGGCCACTGCGTCTCAGAGACATCGGGGGCGATCCCGAGCTGGTGGAGCGCGGTCACGGCCGTTAGTGCGTTGATCGCCTGGTGCGCTCCGGCGAGAGGACAGTGGATGGTACGGCCGAAGGCTTCGAAGTCGCAGCCGGTTGCGTGGACTTCGGCTTTGGCGGGCGCGGTCTGGGTCGGGGTGATGCCGAGTTCTGTGGCTCGCGCTTCGAGGACCGCCAGCGCTTCGGGCCGCTGCGGCGAAAACACCGCGGGTACTCCGGCTTTCAGGATGCCCGCCTTTTCGGCGGCAATCTTTTCGAGGCTGTTGCCGAGCCAGGCCTCGTGGTCAAAGTCAATGCTGGTGATGACGCAGAGCCTGGGGTTGACGACGTTGGTGGCGTCGAGGCGGCCTCCGAGTCCCACTTCGACGATGGCGAGATCCACGGTGGCCTGGGCCATCAGGAGGAAACCCATCGCGGTGACGGTTTCGAAGTATGTGGTGTGAGTTTCGATGCGGCCAGCGGCAAGGAGCCGCTCATTGGCGGCGTGGACGACGTCGAAGGCCTTGGCGAACGCTTCCCGGGTGACGGGCTTGCCGTTAATGCGGATTCGCTCCGTGGGCTCGACCAGATGGGGCGAGGTGTAGAGGCCTGTGCGGTATCCGGCCTTGCGTGCGGCCGCTTCGATCATGGCGCAGGTGGAGCCTTTGCCGTTGGTTCCTGCGACATGGATGACGCCGTACCTGCGTTCAGGGTGACCCAGTTCTTCGACGAGAGCGGAGATGGCTTCAAGGCCGAACTTGACCGTTTTGATTTCATTGCCGAGTGCGTACAGGAACTGGACGGACTCGGGATAAGGCATCACTTTGCGAGTTGCTCCGAGATTGCCCTGGTCACCTGCTTTGCGAGACCTTCGTAGCCTTCGGGTTTGTAGTGCACGTTGACGGGAAGCTGCCACTCGGCGAGGTGCGCGAGGGCGAGGCTGTACAGGTCGTTGACCGGGATGCCGTTTTCCTTCATCACACGAACGGCGATTTCGTTGTACGCGGCTACATCGGCGGGGACTCGTGGTGGACTGACCTTGCCTTCGGGCACGGGTGTCGTGGTGGCATAGACCAGTTTGGCTCCGGTGGCTTTGAGACGCTCGGTGAAGAGGCGGAGGTAGCGTTCGTACTGTGCGGGCGCGACCTGGTGCTGGCCGTCGGACATTCGCTTGAGGTCGTGCAGGCCGAAGTTGAAGTGGATGACGTCCCACTTGCCCTGTTTGTCGTTGAGCCAACCGTCCATCATGAAAACGCCGTTGCCGGAAGTGCCCGCATTGGCCGGACTATGGGCAACGGTCGCTTTACCGGCGAACTGCTTGTCGACGAAGGGGGTGTAGCCGATGGATATGGAGTCGCCGATGATGAGGACTCTGGGCAGGGTCTGGGCGTGGAGGGCCGCGGTCAGAGCGGTAAGCAGCAGGAGGAGGGCTCGCACAGACGAAAGTCTATCAGGCGGGGTTGGAGGCGAGGATGCGCCGCACCTCGTCACGGAGCTTGCGAAGCGAGCGGCAGGATTCGAGAGCTGCCTTGATGTCGAAGCGTTCGGTGAGGGCGGCCTGGTCCACGGATGGTGAGTACGAGCGCGATCAGCTCATATTTTCCCTGAGCCACCTCTTCGCGTCGCGGATCGACTCCGGATCTGCAGGTGGCGTGAACGCCGGCTTCAAACCTCTCCTGCCTCCCAGTGCGCCGGCTCCGGCGATAAGCCAGCATTCGAATTCTTTAACCGGGAGTACGACAGACACTGACACATCCGGCCTGGCTGCACGGGCTCGTTGACAAAGTGTGGGCCCGATGGCTTTGGCACAGCCATCGTCGCAGTCGAGCAGAATCAGGATATGAGAGCCCGGCCAACGACTGGCAGTAGCGTTAACAGCATTCTCAACCCCGCCTGACTTCAGCAGCTTTCCTGAATCTTGTTTGAAGGGCTTTTCAACGTTGACGTATCTTGTGGGATCAATCAACTCGGTAAGGCGACGGATCAGACACCGGAGGGCGGCTTCCTCCCCACGACCTTCAACGATCGGGGCAATGCTCGTCATGAAGGCACGGGCTCAATCGCGTTGGCGCGGAGCAACTCGCCCACGGTGTAAAGCCGTTCTCGAACTATGTTTCGAGTTGCTTCGCTCAATGGCCCGAGGACTGTCCGTCCATTCCGCGACGCAAATGCAAGTATCGACTCACTGGTCAGGTCCTTAATGTTCAGGAGGTCCGCCGAGTGGGTCGAAACGATGACCTGGACCCTCTGGCTCGCTTCAGAAAGGGCGTCGAACAGCAAGCCCGCAGCGCCGGGGTGCAGGTAGTTTTCCGGCTCCTCCATTCCGAGCAGGGTGAGCCGCGGGGACGCTATTTCTGATTGGAACGCAGCCAAAAGAACAGCGAAGAACCGTAACATACCGTCCGAGACCTGGTCTCTGCTGAACCAGGGTTTGGAGTCGTCCGGCCGCTTAAACAGGAGATGGCGGACAGGCGCCTCGCTACCCGGCACGACCGAAACAATGAAATCGAGTGCCTGCATGTACTCCAGCACGCGATCGTAATCCTGTGGAGCCTCAGCCTTCAGACGCCACATTACGTCGGCGGCATTTGTCGCGGAAGATTCAAGCATGCGGCCGGAACCGATTGGGTGAGGCAGGCGCATTTGAGATGGCTCCGGTGCGTAGACGGCTATTCCAGCGAGGGCCGCGTACAAAGGCTCAAAGCGCGGCTTAATGAGGGCCACCATACGAAGGGCGGATTCGTCCGCACGGGAACGTGCATCCCTTCTTGCGGTTCCGCTGCCGAGTGTCCAACTCTCGTCTGTGATGCTCGCCTCGCCGTCAGCGCCTCTGGAGACCTGAAGACGATAGGTGCAGTCTGATTCTCCCGTCACCAGTTCAAGATGGATCTCAAGCTTCTCGCTGAGTGTGCCCTCGGGCGAGACGAACCAGACGAAAGGCCCACCCCGACGACGGAGCACCTCGTCCAGACGGTCGCACTGCAGTTCACTTACGAACTTCAGCGCGTCCAGGAAGTTCGACTTGCCACTGCCGTTTGGGCCGACGAGGAATGTGAGGTCATGCAGTTCCACATCGGCGTGCTCGATGCTGCGGTAGTTCGAGATCCGGACGCGTTTGATGACCGCTCTCACGTTATCCAGTGTAGGTCACTCAAAAGAAAGCCGCCGAGCCCAATGAAAGGCGCGGCGGCTGGTTGCAGTCGAAGTCAGGCCGGAATCAGAAAACCAGTTTCAGCGCGAACTGAATCTGACGGGCGGGGCTCGCAAGACCGGTGATCTGTCCGAAATTGGCGTTGCTGATGTTGGTGGCCGGGGAGCCGAGATTCGTCGTGTTGAACAGGTTGAAGAATTCGGAGCGGAACTGGAGTTTCCAGTCTTCCCTGAAGAGCGGAAATTCCTTGTGCAGACCGAAATCGAAGTTGTAGATCGATTCGGTGCGGGCGATGTTGCGGCCGGCGCTGCCGAACAGGATGTTTGTTGCAGGCACGGCGAAAGCGGCGCGGTTGAGCCACGTGGTCGGGGTCTGCGTGGCAGGGTAGATGCTGCCGCCGATGTAGTCAGGCCGGTAGGTGGGGTAGCTGGAGGCCTGCTGCGCGGCAGGAACCGTGTAGTTGACGTTCACCGGCTGACCGCTGGTCATGGTGTTGATCCCGGTAATGCGCCAGCCGCCGAGGAGGACATTCACGACACCCGGGGTGCTGGAACCCCAGCGACGGCCACGGCCGTAGGGCAGTTCCAGCAGGATGGTGCTGGTGTTGTTGAACGGCTGATCGTATCCACCGATGGCCTTCTCGCCCGGCAGGTTGCGATAGTTCACTCGCGAGTTGTCGCCATTGGCGGTCTCGAGGTGGCCCGATGCGTTGTCGAGTGCTTTGGACCACGTGAAGCTGTTCAACAGGTAGATACCTGCCGAGTACCGCTTCTCGAGCTTCACCTGCATCGCGTGGTACGCGGCGAAGCCGCCGCCGTAGGAGATCTGGATGTCGCTGAAGCCCTGGATGGGACGGCGGGCCAGCAACGACAGGTTCTCACCAATGTTGTTGGGCCGAGCCTGGTTGTAGTCGGCGAGGATCATCAGGCCGTTGGAGCGGTTGCCTACGTACGCCACGTCAAGGACGAGGTTGTGGGCGAGCTCGCGCTGGACCGTGAGGTGCCAGCTCTGGACGTACGACGTTTTGTAGTCAGACGGGGTGTAGTTGGTGCGCGTGGTCGCCGTCGAGAAATTGGACGGGTTCACGAGGCCTTCCGGGAATCCCTGCTGGATCAGGCGGAAGCAGTTCTGGTAGTTGTTGCCCGTGCAGGCAGGCAGCGCGGGCGTCTGGTTGATGGTCAGATTGACGATGTTCGGGCCGTTGTAGCCGAGCAGGTTCTCGCCACCCAGGCGGTTGAAGTGGATGTAGCTGATGCCGTATCCGGAGCGCACCACGGTCTTGTCCGTGACCTGATACGCGAGGCCGACGCGCGGGGCCCAGTTGTTGCGGTCCGGGTTGACCAGGCTGCGGTCATACAGGCTGCCGTCTTTGGCCTGAATCAGCTTGTTGGCCACCGGGTCAAAGCTGGAGATGCGGTTCTGCGCTTCGTACTGCGGTGTCGCGAACTCATAGCGGACGCCGAGGTTGACGGCCAGCTTCGAGTTCACTTTCCAGTCGTCCTGCAGGTACGCGAAGTGCATCCGCTGCCGGTAATTCAGCACGATCTGGTTGCTGAGGCTGTAGGCCGACTGCGCGCCGAACAGGAAGTCCGGCAGGTTGTACAG
>JAWXCM010000380.1:0-12356 GCA_034408745.1 Bryobacteraceae bacterium | reverse complement strand
CGACGAAGGCCGTGAACAGCAACTTTTCCGGCGCGGGCATCCGGGTGGCGATTCTGGATACCGGCATCGACCTGGGGCACCCGGACTTCGCGGGGCGGTGTCCTCCGCTAGTCCTTCTCCAGCACCTTGGCCGCAAGCAGTCCGCCGAGTGCGGGCACCAGCGTCAGCATGAAGAACGTCGTCGCCAGAATCAGAAACAGGAACGTGCCCACGCCAGAAGGCGACTCCAGCCATTCATTGAACTGCGCTGTCACCTCGGCGCTGCCTCGTTGCGCAATCATCTCGCGGAACGAGCCCTGCAGGCCGCCGTCCGTCGAAGACATAGCCACCACGCTGACCGTAAACAGCACCAGCATGATCAGGAAGCAGAACAAACCCACCATCCAGCCCAGCGCCGCTCCGGCACGCGGCGAGGCTTGTGCCTTCGTGCGCCGGTTGAACAGGTAGACGGCGAAGAAGCCGCCGGCAAACAGCAGCACCAGCTGCCAGAGCAACTGCAGCATGGCCGGCATCGGCACCACGATCAACATCGCGCAGACCGCGCCCGCCGCGAACGCCGTCCGCACCGCAACCGGGTTTCGCCAACTGACGCCCGTTGGACTCTCCGCGACCGGTGGCGCGGCGGTCGCGTCGATTGCTTTCGCAGTCGGGATGGGCACAACAGGCGGCGCCTCAAGTTCCGGTGTTTCAGGCTCCAGCAAATCTCCCTGCGGCTTGCCACACTTGTGACAAAACTTTGCGTCATCGGGGAGCTGAGCACCGCAACTACAGAAATCGTTCACTCTTGTTAGTCTAGCCCGGCTTGCTCATCTTTGGGCGTCTCCGCTACGCTGAAAGCCACATGGGCGAACTGAGTCGAATCGGCGTGGCCATCGATTCCGATCTGCTGGAGGAGTTTGACCAGCACATCGCAACGCGCGGCTACAACAGCCGCTCCGAGGCCTTTCGCGACATGATCCGCGAACAGCTTGCCGGAATCACGTCCGAAAATCCCGAATCGCACGTGGTGGCCACCGTCACCCTGATCTACGATCACCACGTCCGCATGCTCAGCGACAAGCTCACAGATATGCAGCACGATTCGTTTCACAACATCCTTTCGACTCTCCACGTCCACCTCGACCACGACAACTGCCTGGAGGTGATCGTGATGAAAGGGCAGTCGAAGGATGTGCGCCGCCTCGCCGACGCTCTGATCAGCACCAAGGGCGTCAAACACGGACACCTCGCTATCGCCGGAGCCCGGCTTTGATTGTCGGCACGGGGATCGACCTTGCCGAGGTTCCCCGGATTCGCGCCTCGATAGAGCGGTATGGGGACCGCTTCCTCGACCGCATTTACACGCCGCTGGAGCGCGCCTATGTCCAGCGCAAAGCCAATAAGTTCGAACGCTATGCCGCGCGCTTTGCCGCCAAGGAGGCAGGCATGAAGGCGCTCGGCACCGGCTGGCGCCGCGGCGTCACCTGGCAGGATTTCGAAGTGGTGAACCTGCCCAGCGGCCGACCCACTCTGCGCCTGCACGGCGTAGCGAAACAGATCGCGGAGAAACTCGGAGTCCGGGCAGTGCAGCTGTCCCTCACCCACACTGCCGAAAGCGGGATGGCATTCGTCATCTTTGAGGGTCCGAATGTCGCTGCGTGAATACGTTCGAAAGCGCAAGTTCGACAAGACCCCCGAGCCCGCGCCGGAGGCAGTCGATCCCGATCAGGCCACCCAGGGTCGCTTCTACATCCAGCGCCATGATGCGACCCGCCTCCATTACGATTTCCGGCTGGAGATCTCCGGCACACTGAAGTCGTGGGCGGTACCGAAAGGCCCGTCGCTGGTGCCGCTCGCCAAACAACTCGCCATGCACGTGGAGGATCACCCCCTCGATTACGGTGAGTTTGAGGGCAACATCCCGAAGGGCCAGTACGGCGGCGGCTCGGTAATGCTGTGGGACAAAGGTACGTTCGACCTCCTCGGCACCGGAGCAGCCGAGGAACAGATCGCACGCGGCGACCTGAAGTTCCGGCTGCACGGGGAAAAGATCAAGGGCGAGTTCGCCATCGTCCTGATGAAGGGCCGCGGCAAAGGCAATGAATGGCTGCTCATCAAAAAGCGCGACCAGTTTGCCGACGATGAGTTCGATATCGAGCTGCTCGCCTACAGCGTGAAGACCGGTCGCACGCAGAGCGAGATCGCCGAGAACTTGCCCCCGGAGCCGAAGAAGAAAGCATCGAGGCTGCGGCCGGAGGACCTGCCAGGCGCGGAGATGGGTCCCATGCCATCGACCATCACGCCCATGGCCGCTTTCCCCGCCGCACGCCCACCCACCGGGGGCAACTGGATCTATGAGATCAAGTGGGACGGCGTGCGCGCCATCATCTACCTCACCGAGGGTCGCCTCCACATGGAGTCGCGCAACGGCAATACGTACGACCGCCAGTACCCCGAGCTCAGCGTCCTGCCCCACCACATCGCTGCCGAGACCGCCATCCTCGACGGCGAGATTGCGGTGCTCGACGAGAAGGGGCTGTCGCGCTTTGAGCTAATCCAGCCGCGCATCCATCAGACCGACCCAAACAGCATCGCGCATCTCTCCCGCCGGACCCCCGTGAAGCTGTTCCTCTTTGACCTCATCTACTGGGACGGCTACGATCTGCGCAACGTGCCCCTCGAAGAGCGCAAGCGCGCGCTGTCCGCCATCGTGACTCCGTCAGATCGAATCGCGGTCTCCGATCACTTCCGCGTCAACGGCGATGAGATGGTGGCCGCCGCGGGGCAGATGGGGTTGGAGGGCGTACTGGCCAAAGTCGCCGACAGTAAGTACGAGGAACGCCGGAGTAAGTGCTGGCTGAAGATCAAGATCACCAGCCGCCAGGAGTTTGTCATCTGCGGTTACACCCATGGGGAGCGCGACACGTTCAGTTCCCTCGTCCTCGGCACATACGAAGGCGATGAACTGAAATGGGCCGGCAACGTCGGCACGGGGTTCGACGACAAGTTGCTGCGCGACATCTTCAATCGCCTTCAGGCGCTCGAGACACCGAAGTCTCCGTTCGCCAAAGTGCCCGCCATGCTGCGCAAAGCCACCTGGGTGGAGCCGGGCATGGTGTGCGAGTGCAAGTTTGTGGAGTGGACTTCAGGGGGCCGTCTGCGAGCCCCTGTGTTCCTTGGTCTGCGCGCCGACCGCGATCCGAAGGACGTAATCCGCGAGCGCGCCATCGACGAGCCCGCCGCAGTCACCCCAGAACCGCCACCGCCGAAGTCCGCTGACGGAGCGCTGCTCTCACCATCACAAAAAGAGGCCGTGGTGCAGGTGGACGGACGCGCGCTGAAATTCACCAACCTCGACAAGATCTGGTACCCGAAAGACAAAGTAACCAAGCGCGACGTGATCAATTACTACGACGCGGTCGCCCACTTACTCGTCCCCTGTCTCAAGGACCGCCCGCTTTCACTCAAGCGCTACCCCGGCGGGATCCACGACGACTTCTTCTTCCAGAAGAACACTCCCGAGGGCTACCCCTCCTGGCTGCGCATCGAGCCCATCCCGTCCGATCACCGCGGCGGTGAGCCCATCCGCTACATCGTCTGCGATGACCGGGCCACGCTGCTCTACCTGGCCAACCTCGCCTGCATCGACCAGAACCCATGGATGAGCCGCATCGGCACCCTCGATTACCCCGACTACGTGCTCATCGACCTCGATCCAGTCGACTGCCCCTACAGCAAGATCGTCGAGGCCGCGCTGCTGGTGAAGAAGGTGCTCGATAACATCCACATCAGGGGCTATCCCAAGACCACGGGCGGCGATGGCATGCACGTGTTCATTCCCATCGAGCCGCGCTACACCTTCGAACAGGCCCGCTCATTCGCCGAGATCCTTTCTCAGTTGGTGCTGGCGGAAAAGCCCGACCTGTTCACCACGCCGCGCTCGGTGGAGAAGCGCCGCAAGAACCGCGTCTACTTCGACTATCTGCAGATCAGCTCCGGCAAGACCATCGCGTCACCTTACGTGCTCCGGGCTTACGATGGCGCGCCCGTCGCCACGCCCCTCGCCTGGGATGAGGTGAAGCCCGGCCTTTCCCCGCACGACTTCCACATCGGCAATGCGGTCGAGCGCTTCCGCACCGTCGGGGACCTCTTCCAGCCCGTCCTCACAAAGCTCCAAAAGCTCGAACCGGCGCTGAAACGCCTCGCCTCGCTCCTCGGGTGATATCGTGGAATTTCAACCGAAATGCTGATTCAACAGTTGTTTTCACTTGAGGGCAAGGTTGCGGCCGTCGTCGGCGCAGGCGGAGTGCTCGCTGGCGAAATGGCGCAGGCGCTTGCAGGGGCGGGCGCCGATATCGCCGTCATCGACCTCAACCCGCAGAACGCCGAAGCCCGTGCCGAACAGGTCCGAGCCCTCGGCCGCCGAGCCGTCGCCATCACGGCCAACGCCACCAGCAAGGCCGATTTGCAGCACTCGCTCGAGACCACGCTCGCACAACTGGGCCGCGTCGACATCCTGCTCAACGCCGCCGGAATCAACTCCGGCACCCCGTTCTTCGAGATCGGTGAAGACGAGTGGCAGCGCATCATCGACGTCGACTTGAAAAGCGTCTTCCTCGCCTCGCAGATCTTCGGCAAGCACCTGGTGGAAGCAGGCAACGGCGGCTCCATCATCAACATCTCGTCGGCCTCGTCGGACCCGCCGCTCTCGAAGGTGTTCACCTACTCGGTGGCAAAGGGCGGAGTCAATCAGATCACCAAGTTCCTCGCCCGCGAGTTCGCCCCGCACCGCGTGCGCGTCAACGCCATCCTGCCCGGCTTCTTCCCCGCGGAGCAGAATCGCAGACTGCTGACCGAGGAGCGTACCAACCAAATCCTGTGTCACACTCCAATGAACCGCTTCGGCGAATCCCGCGAACTCGCCGCCGCCACCATCTACCTCGCTGCCGACGGTGCTTCGTCGTTCGTCACAGGCTCCATCCTGCGAGTCGACGGCGGCTTCGGCTGTATGACCATCTAGAGTGGTTCTGCATTGCAAGCTTCCGCGGATCGTTCGCAAAAACGCTGCCTGAGAGGCCGGCGCGGCACTGCCGAATCCGTCTTGGCGTTATGCCCGGAAACTTCAGCCCAGCGGCGGCCACAACTCACAATCGCCGGTTGTTCGCCTGTATTCGAGGAAAGAAACCATTGCTTTGGTCGACTGGGAAAGCGCAGTTACTTTATATTCAAGACCAAGAGACACGTCATCGACTATCTCAGCATATGTCCTAGTTCCCTGTGTTCCGTCTGGATTGTCGGGTACGAAAACGGGGTCCCAATAGAATGGCCTCGCACCTCGCGGAAACTTACAGATTGTGCCCTTAGTTTCACCAGTAAAGGTCTTTACGGTCATACCATCGCAATAAGCAATGACAGCGCGGGCCATGACCCGCCGTCCTTCTGACTGGGTTTCCTCGACGAAGTCCTTGCCAAGGGCGTTCCACATCGGCTTCGTCAGTCCGCCAGGGTAGCTTACATGCTCAAGGCCCTCGAAGATCAGCCCTGCGTGTTCCACGATACAAGGAACACGAATCTCACTGTAGGCCTGAGTTACCTCGGCCAAAACCATCACGGTTAAATCAACTTCGAGTACTTCCTTTATAGGAACTTGCCGGATTCTGAAGTCGAAAACATCTCCGACAAGCAAGCTATTCGAGAGCTTTACTTTCGAGCAAACGATCATATTTTCCTGGATCTTATAGTCACTCGAAGTTACATAGGTTACAACAATCTTGTTACTCGTCACTTGCTTATCTCCATGAGAAGCTCTGCGACTGCTTCAGTTTGCGCCGATCCCGGAATGGAGATGACGCCAATATTTCGGTCGTCGAACAACCTCAGCTCAAAGTCCGAGGGATCAGGAACAGTGATGTACGCCCTTCGCTTTGTCAATGATTCCGGTAATCCGCTGAGTTGGTCGTTAACCAGTCGAAACAGATACGAGACATTCCAGTCGCGAAAACTATATCCCATAAACAACACAGCCCTACCTAAAAGGTCCGCGCGAAACCGAAAGTCCATCACGGTATCCAACCTGAGTCGGCGTTCGTAATCTGAATCCGACAACACCATTGCAGTAGGATAGCTCAGATCGCCATGGAATTTCACGACTTCACAGGCCCTGGGATCGGATGGCAGATACTTACCCATGTGAGCTTCTATCGCGATCTTTGTTGGCGTGCGGCCATGAAGTTTTAGCCCACGCTCAAGCAGGTCGTCATAGTTGGTTGTGTAAAAAATTCGACACTTTGTGAGCCCAGCCAGTGTAGCGTGAATCGGCGACAACATGAGCGCCTCGTCGGGCGGTTGCATTTCTTTAGCAAGCCAATGCGTTAAGTCTGCAATTTCATGCCGCTTCAACTTGAAATACTCCAATACCTGAAGGTCCGTACCGCGAGCCCTTAACAGGTCAGGATTTTCAAATCCGAGCAGCCGAGCGGTCTGATCCACTAGCTCTTTCCACGATGGTCCTCGCTTCTTACCTCCATCCCAAGTGACAGACATCGATACTCCCGCGCCAACAAACGGAATAAGCCGCCCTTCCTTATAACGTTGAATGAGCTCGGGCGGAACGGTCATACTACCGTTGGCCTTCTCGCGAGTATACGCGTCATGGAGTGCGTATGTTGCAACATGTTGTGCGGGTGAGTCTCCACCAAATCTTGGTCGGTCACCTTCACTATTTCCCATCCACGGTAAAAGGAGCAGTACTGGCCGTGCGGTAACAGTGTCGGATCGAACCCGGGATGAGCTGAGAGATCTTGGTATCTGTCGTTAAACGCACAAATCACATGGTAGCCGCCGTCAATGGTGGCTCCTTGGAGGTGTCTGACGACCCGCTCCACCTCTCCGACGTCTGCGAGGCAATGCAGGACCCCATACGCGACTACTAGATCATAACTCGTAGGGGTCAGGGAAAGGTGTCGTATGTCTCCTACCTCCCACCAATCAAGTGGTACGGATGGCCAGAGCCTTCGTGCGTTTGCAACAGCGAGTTCAGAACTGTCAATTGCCCTCACGGTGGCGCCGGATGAAGTGAGGTAAGCAGCATTCTTACCATCACCACATCCCACATCGATCGCCCGAAGTCCCGACAATTCTATTCGCGAAGATAGTTCCAAAACGAGGCTCGAAGGCTTAATTCCCCAAAAGTGGTCACAGTTCTTGTAACCCTCGTCATACGGGCCGATCATTGCTTCATTCCCGCCATAAGCTGACGTACCACTTCTTGATACATCGGCTTCCCCGCCCAGTTATAAAGAACCGCATCGGCAAGCCCGATCATAGAATAAACTTCTCGCTCAACGGCCGACTCCCGAAGACGCAGAAACTCACTGAAGGAGACGTCACCTCCGACTCGGTTTCGGTAAAAAGTGTAAGCAATATCCGCAGGCGTGTGCACAAACACCTTCGCAACTTCAAGGCCATCTTGTTCTGCTAATACAGACAGTTCTTGCAGAGTTTTCAGGTGTCTAATGCCGTCCACAAGCATTAGGGGCCTCCCCGTATCCTTAACATCCTTAACCGACTGCCACAACGCCGCAGCAAGCCGTTTAGGTCCATTTGGGCTCATAATGAATTCTTGTCCTTTGACTTGTATTTCTTGCCTCGTACTGTCCGGTATCGGAGGCATACCTAGTATCTGTGCAAGCACCCGTCCGCTGTTAACCTCCGAGTAACCAAATTCTTGGACGAGTATTCTGGTTGCTTCAGATTTGCCACTACCGACAGGCCCGAGTACACAAAGCAGATTCGAACGGCGAAACACCCGTTTGTTTCGAATTATGTATGAAGGCTGTGCGTCGATGGTCTTCACGTAATACTCCCGGAGGACAAGCTGAGACCAGTACTCAAAGCTACGAAGTTGAAGCTCATCCTCGCCCGGTCGAAGCCAGCGCAACTGAGTTATCGACTTTTCATTTCTAGATGGCCGGTCCCAAGCTGGGTCTTCAGACACAGTAAACCGGAACAGAAATGCGAAATGACGTCGACCCACGGCCGAAGAGTCATCATTGAGTACGCCAACAATACGCAAACCCTCTCCGCATGAAAGCCGCTCGCGGTCCGGAATCGGCAAAGACACTTCCTCAGACAATTCCCGCGCTGCGTTCGCTTTTAGGCCCATGTCAGCCTGATTAAAAAGAGTAAGGTCGGCTTCGGTTACGTGTCCGCCGAACCCGATGCAATGAGATCCCCTAAGAAACTCTTCTACGCGGTTGAAGGTGCCCCTTTTGAAGGCAAGCAGCTTACTGCCTCGGGCAATCATGACGTATGTCAGAACCTGCTTGTGGCCATCATCCTGCTCCGCCTCAATCCGCTCCTTGTAAGTGCACGTGCTTGTGTTTAACAGTTGCGCTGCATAAGGACGCCAGTTTCGAACGATGCCTTGGAACCGCCCGATGGAATCCAGCAGACTCGAGGGAAACATTAAGACTCGCTCACCGGTCGATGGAGGCCGAAGAGGCTTTGCTATGTACACTTGTTGCGAGCTATTAACGAGCTCCTTCAGGTAAAATCTACCTGGCTTCATTCGAACAAAAGGTGAATCGGCTCCAAGGCGACGAATATTAACGCTCAGCTTCGATTTCATGGTCTGCCATGGAGTAAGGCCCGGAAGAGTGTCTGAGAAGAGCCCATCTTCTCGAGCCGTGGCAACAATCTCTTTAGCAGACATAGCGCGGCGATGCTTTGAGAGAACCACATGTGCCACTTGCAGAAAGTGGCTCTTCATATGGATTCCCTTAACTGAGATGCCGTTAAGGGCGCGATTCGTAGGCCGACCTCGTCTCCAAAGAACTGAACTTCAGCAGGTCTTACGTCAATGCTGCGAGAAACTAGCAGCATTTCTCTTCGCAAAGTACGATATTGTGCGGCAGCTGCGATGGAGCAGCGCCTACTTACATGAAAACATCTGAATTGTCGATCAGAATAGAGCCGGAGGATGTCCGGATGGCAGGCATTTGAAATGACTATGTGGGCTCCTCGTGCCACGACGGATTTGACTGCAGAAGCCAGCCTCAGCTGGTCTGACCAGCCGAAGGTCTTCGGGGTATATCGATGGAAACATTCCGCTTTATCAGTCGTTGCGAACGGCGGGTCGATGTATAGGCGCTGTCCTGATTTGGCTTCCGATAGCACATCCTCAAAATCCACATTGGCCAACACGACCCTCTGGAGTATTTTGGAGCACGCAATTACATTGGCTTCATTGAAAAGGACAGTGCCTGGCTTGCAACCAAATGGAACGTTGAATTCGCCACGCTGATTAACTCGATACAAACCGTTGAAGGCCGCACGATTGAGGTAGCAGAAACGAGCGGCTCGATCCACAGGGTCGGCCGAGCGAAGCGAGCGCAGGTACTCAAACGTATGACGATTAAGACTGTAGGTACTCAGGCGGGCCATTAGTTCATTTGGAGAGTCCCTGACTGTCGCATATGTCTCAATGAGGTGCGGGTTCATGTCGGCGAGTACCCCTGCCTGGGGCTGGAGATGAAAGAAGCAAGCTCCACTCCCCAAGAACGGCTCCAGGTAGAGACCTCTTCCGTGAGACAACAGCCTAGCAAGTACCTGCGCGAGCCAGCGCTTCCCGCCCGCCCATTTCAGAAATGGTTCGGGATGCACTAACTAAAACGCCTTTGCAGGTTAGTGGCGCAGTCGAGCACAGCTCTCTCAGCCACACGAGCACGGTTGTGGTCGAATGGCAGTTCGACGAACATACCTTGGTGGTGTGTTCTGACAACTGACCTGTAGAGTTCGTCGACCTCAGTCCTTCCGTGATTAAAACGAAAGCCATCGTTGATCGCGTCGCTCGAAACCGGGCAGTACAGGATCAAATCGTAAGAGCGCTCACGAAGGAGGTCACAACCCGCAGAACAGTCGAAATAACTTCGATAAGCAGCGATTAACATCAAAGATGAGTCAACAATAAACCGACAATTCGCATCCTCCACCTCGATAAGCCACCGCTCCTCAGCATCAAAGAACTCCGAAAGTCTCTTGTGATCCGACAGGAGAGTCGGCCAGTCCTCTGCGGCTCGGATTCCAAAAGATGAAGCTAACACACGCGAGGCTTCGGGTATGAAGCTGAGCAGCCCGGAAAGACACTGCTTCAAAGTCTGATGCAACGTGGTCTTTCCAGTAGATTGGGCGCCGTCGATCGCAATCCGCAACCTGGCAGTTTGTGACGGGTTTCTATCTTGTCCCACTGAGTGCATTTGATCACAGTTACGGTCCAACAACCAATCTTTATTGCAACCGCGCAGGAAGGGGCTACCCACGTCACGTTGAATACTTCCACTTTTGCCCTGGTGAAACTTAACCCGAGGTCGTTGCAGGCGCTTGGGTGCAGCTAAACTGGAACTCGGCGCCGGGTCACCACCTCTAAGTGGGCGCTGCGAACGGGAGGGTAAACGTTCTGAAAGAGTCGGCGGCAAACATGTTTCGGTCAGCCCACATTGTCGACCGATGACCAGCAAAACAGCGTCGCGGCTCTGGTAAATTTCCCGACAATTCTTGACCGGACCGATGTGCACCCAACAGCATATGCTCAGCCTCCACTCTCCACGCCATGCGCTAATGTAGTGCGGTTTCCCGAACTCACCCAAAACGCCACGGGCGTGGAAGTCCTGCGCGCATGCGGGCGCCTTCGGCTCCGATGTTAATTAAGCGGGTCTCGCCATTGCCAAGTTAACAGGGTCCAGTTTCCCGAGTTCACGCAACGCACGCCGCATGTCTTTTCACTGCCAGCCTACAAACCAAGTATCTTCCGTGCTTCACCAAGCGAGACGGTCCCCTTCTCTTCGGCCTCCTGCAACGCAGCACGAGCGTCAGCAACGTCGATGCGATCCATCTCCTCCTGTGCCAGGCGCTCCAGAAGACGCAGATCCTCAATCGGGATGACGGCAGCCAGGTCCTTGCCACGCCGGGAAACAATGGTTCGTTCCTTCCCGTAGGCCGCGCGGTTTACAAGGTCCGGGAACTCATCCCGTGCTTTCGAGACATTGAGGCGTGTCATGGCTTGTACGACTCGTACGAGTCTGAATCCAGTGTGCCGCATTATCCCGGCCGACGGAACGAGCAGCAGCTCGAATAATTCAGGCGGTCTGCGAAGTCGTTTCATGAAGCAACGGCAGCAACCGACTGCCGTCGACAGCAACCGTCGCATACATCCGCCCGGAATCGTCGCTGAACTCCGCCTCGCACACGCCCGGCTCGAGCACCTCCACAAGCGTGCCAACCTGGTCCGCGCCGGAGTGCCCTTTCCGGCATATGTTCCAACAGCGCAACCGTGGTCAAAAGCCTCAGCTCAGGCATACGAACTTCACTCCTGTCGTACAAAACCAGGGAACATCCAGGCATCGCGTGCCCGTCGCCGCCGGATGCATCGGCGATGTCCATACTCGTCGCATCTATAGAGAACCTGTCAGCAAGAGGGGGGCGCCGATCAACCACAATCACGCCCGACAGTTCGGTTCGCACAGTGGCACGCATTCAGAGCCGCAGCAGCCATCCGTAATGCCAGTACGGACCGTACCCGCAAAAGGATGGCGCTGTCCGTCCTGCCCGCACTGTAGGTGCCGCCAGTGCTGTGGACCAGTGCTGTGGATTGGTACCTCGTCCAAAGATTACGCCCATCGTCCCTGATGCACCCGTCCAAACTTGACCTCGAGCAAGCGTGGACGCTTGTGTGGCCGCCGCTCTCGAATCGAGTGCATCAACCGGAAGTCCAGCGAATCGTGCGCCGCATACTGGACCACCGGAACGCTGTATGTACTAAAATGTAGGTACAGGGATGACCCGTTTCGAATGGGACAGCAAGAAAAACACTGTCAACCGCCGGAAGCACGGCATCGAATTCGAACTGGCCACGCTCGTTTTCGACGATCCAAACCATATCTCCTTCGTCTCGAACACCGCCGAAAGCGAAGAAAATGGACGGCCATCGGATCCGTAGAAGGAATCATCGTGCTTGTCGTAATCCACACATGGCGTCAACAGTTGTCCGACAATATCATCCGAATAATCTCTGCCCGCCGTGCAACGTCTCACGAAAGGAAAGTCTATGAACAAGCTGTCGGCTAAAGAACGGGAACGACTCCGGAAAATGGCGAAGAAGCCTGACGACACCATCGACCTGTCGGACATCCCCGAAATCACTCGCCTTCCCTCAGACGCAACGCTCGGCAAGTTCTATCGTCCCGTAAAACAGAGTGTTACCATCCGGCTCGATTCGGACCTGGTAGCATGGCTCAAGGCTTCCGGTACCGGTTATCAGACGCGGGTGAACGAATACCTTCGCGAACTCATGACCCGAAATCGAAAGCCCCGTTGAGACT
>JAWXCM010000379.1:0-2936 GCA_034408745.1 Bryobacteraceae bacterium | reverse complement strand
GCGGCGATCAGTGCGACAGCCAGCGCTGGGCGTGTGGGAAGTACCTCCGCGCCAATGACAAAGGACGCGAAGGAACCGGCATTAAGCGCCACGCTCAGCATGTCCAGCCGGCGCGCGGTGCCACGGATATGCGGTAGTGCGCGGCTGGCGAACAGTACCAACACGCCCAAAGGCAGGTTGACGGCGAAAAGCCACGGCCAGCTCGCCCCCGACAAAATTGCCGCACCAATCGCCGGACCAGCCGCAGATGACAGCGCAACCGCAAGTGCGTTCCAGCTGATGGCGGCGCCGAGACGTCGATGTGGCACCACAGTACGCAGCAACGCGACGCCAAGCGCCATGACGGCGGCTCCCCCGAGCCCCTGGATAAAGCGCGCCGCGACGAGCCATGGCAGGGACGGCGACAACGCGCACAGCATGGACGCGCCGACAAACAACGCAACGCCAACCGTGAAGACCCTGCGGTAGCCGAAGCTTTCACCGAGCGCGGCACAGGGGAGCAGCGCCATCACCAGGGCCGATTGGTAGGCCGTGATGATCCAGATCGACATCGCCGGCGTCACCTGTAGCGATCGCGCCATAGAAGGCAGTGCCACGTTGGCAATGGCCGCGTCCAGTACCACAAGCACCATGGCAGCCAGCACGGCGGCGATCGCGGCCGCGCGGCGCGGCCCTTGTAAACCCGATCCTGCATCGTCGAGTTGCGTGTTCATGCCGCGCCTGAGGTCCAGACGCCGTCCCGCTCCACATACCTCGTCACCTGGTGCTCTTCTTGGTCCTCCTTCCTCAAGTCTCGCTCGGTAAAGCGGAGCAGGAGCGCAGGCCCACTCAGGCACCGGGTGTCATGAATGTCTCCGGGCAGATAGACCTGGACCTGACCGGGGCGTACCACCGTCGCGTTTCTCTTGACGAGCCTCGCGCTGCCATCCCGGTTGTTGATCCGGGCATAGGTTCCCATCTCGATTTCACCTTGCTGCATCGCATAGATGACCCAGCCCCTGCCGTGGTCATGCGGCGGTCGATACAGCCCTGCGCATTCCGAGTGCGCCAGCAACACAAACCCGTGTTGTGGGTCCCGGTACAGCTCTTTGTTGGCCAGCGCTTCCCTATGCAGCACTGACAACCAGCTTTCTGTGGCGGGCGCTTTGAGGAGGTCCTCCAGGCGTCGCTGACAAGCGGCGACTACTTCAGTGCTAAGCGGTCCCCACGCCGCCCTGATTCCCTCGATCGACATTTCAAGACTGTTTTTTGCCATGTCCTCTTCTCCGGCTCTGCCTGGACGTGATCCGTTCAGGCTTCTGCACGCTAAGGTAGTGATTGAAGTGACATGGCGGAAGGCGCATCATGTGCACTCTAGAAGTGCATATGACGCCCTATATCAGTCCGGGCATTGAGGAAGACGTCATGGCCAGGCCGGATCTGAATCTGCTCTTTACGCTGGATGTCCTGTTGGCGGAGGGCAGTGTTGCCCGCGCGGCGCGGCGGCTGCGGCTGAGCCCGTCGGCGATGAGTCGGTCACTGGCGCGCCTTCGGGAGGCGACGGGTGATCCACTGCTGGTGAGGGCTGGACGCGGCTTGGTCGCATCGCCCCGAGCGCTGGAACTTCGCGATTCCGTCAGTCAACTTGTCCATGCCGCCGAAGCGGCATTGGGTCCCGCTAACCAACTCGATCTCCAACACCTTGATCGAACATTCACGTTTCGCGCCAGCGAGGGCTTTGTGGAGAACTTCGGAGCCGAACTCCTGGCTCGCATCTTCAAACAAGCCCCCGGTGTTCGATTGCACTTCCTGCACAAGCTGGAGAAGACCAGTGGGCCGCTGCGCGACGGATCCGTTGATCTGGAAACGGGAGTGATTGATAAAGCCATTGGTCCGGAGGTGCGTGCGCAGGCGCTGTTTCGGGACCGCTACGTCGGTGTGGTGCGGGTTGGGCACCCGCTGAGCAAGGGCAAGATTACGCCCTCCCGATATGCCACCGCAGCTCACGTCCATGTCTCCCGTAGAGACAATGAGAGGGGCCATGTCGACGACGCCTTGGCAGAACTTGGGCTGAAACGTGAGATCGTCACGATCGTGGGCGGCTTCTCTGCCGCGTTGGCTTTAGCAAGAGCCTCGGATCTTGTTGCGACCGTTCACGAACGGCACACTGGAAAGTTGTTCGCCGGAATGCACAGCTTCCCAGTGCCACTATCCATCCCGCAGTTCACGGTGTCGTTGCTCTGGCATCCGCGGCTGGATGGAGATCCGGCACATCGCTGGCTTCGTGGTTGTGTTCGAGACGCCTGCGCTGAGCAGCACCATGCATAGGCACCGCCTTGTCGTGGAATGGTGTGGCGCCCACCTGTTAGAAGGACACGCGCGGTCGTCCGTTCCGAAGCCGTCACTCGCCGATGACAGCAAGGGGTCGACAGTGAGCACTGATGGACGGAGATCTGCCCGAAGATTTCAACCTTCTTGGCCTATCGCCCTCAAACAGCAGTTTGTGACGGCGGAACTGACGGTAAATCTGGGTGGCTCCATTGGAAGGAGGCTGTCTGTTCAATGACTTGCGCGGGCAGGAAACAATCAAGTGAAGGTAGGCCGGTTGTAAGAGCGGCGACCGCCGCGAACCGGCTGACTTCGGCCTGATTCACCCGCCGCACTGACCTTCCACACGTTCTGCCTGGATTTGTTACTGGCAGCGGGTGGCTCAAGAATCAGCTGGTCCGAGAATGGCCTGGCAGGTCAGTCGTATCCGACCCGATCAAAACCACGGTAAGTATGTCGAAGCTGAGGCGGACTGCCTCGGGAGCGATACAGTCACCGTTCTCGTCCTGATCGAATGTGCCACTGGCTGCGGCGCGGCGTGGGGTGACGACAGCTCGGTCACCTCGCTCAGCGCGATTGACGTGCCTCGGGCGCCGCAGTCGCGGACGACAGGGACCCGAAGGTCCGCG
>JAWXCM010000378.1:0-4457 GCA_034408745.1 Bryobacteraceae bacterium | reverse complement strand
GCCGACCCGGGTCGGCTCAATCAGGCCGGGAGCCTTCTTCGGGTCCCAGCGGGCCGGGAAGAAGCCGGACACGATGTTGTTGTCCTCATAAATGGGGGGCACCAGCGACATCCGCAAGCCGTAATCGAACGTCAGGCGGCGCGTCACTTTCCAGTTATCCTGGGCGAACCATTCGATGTTGGACACGCGGAAATACGCGAACGGTCGCGCCGAGGCCTCGGTGTAAGTGTTGAAGACTCCCAGCGCGGCGTTGGCGTAGGCATAACCGGTATCCAGAGGGTTATTCGCATTGACGCCGAAATTGTATTCGCCGTTAAAGACCACCGCGTTATCCGCGTTCCGCCAGATGCGGTCCCAGTAGAAGCCGGCCTTCAGCGAGTGGGCCTTCAACATCTTCGTCAGGTTGTTCGACGCCGACATGGAATCGTGCGTGGAGCGCAGCGGGAACCGTCCCTCAATCATCAGGTTCGCGGCCTGCGAGACTCCGCCGAAGGTCGCATTGGGAATCACGCCGAGGGGGTTCGACGAGGGGTTCAGTTGTGGCGTTTTGAAGCCGACGGTGGTCCGCAAATTGCGGTTCACTTCCTCGTCGGCCACGACGTCATTGGCCGGGCGGCGCACGAATCCGAAGTTGAACTCATTCACCAGGGTGGGCGAGATGATGCGCTGATACCGGCCGATGTACGCCTTGCCCTGGTTGTCGAAGCGCTTTCTGAGTTGCTCCCAGTTGGTGCCACCTGAAGAAGCGATGCCGATGGCTCCGATCTGCTGATCGGAATAGAACGTGTAGTTGCTGGAGATGATGTTGTTGGCGTTCAGGTTATAGTCCAGCTTCAGCGTATCGGTGCGCTGGGGCGTCTCATTCTGACCGACAAACACGTAGTTGTAGCGGCCGGCCGAGATGGCCCGGTCAAAATAATTGGGCTGAGGGAATACCTTCAGCAGCGCAGCGCCATTGGGGTCCACCCGGGTGGGCGGAATCACGTTGTTCGGAAAGGGATTGCGGGCGTTGGAAGGATCGCGAATCACGATCTGGCGGCCATTCAGGTCCAGCGACTGGGTGAAGTCCCCCGTCCGTTCGGCTGCCGTCGGCACGGTGAGTTGCGCGATGGGGCGAGCCAACTTGATGGGCCAGAACTCCTGACTCCAGAAGAAGAAGAGTTTCTGGCGGTTCTTGTTGAAGAGACCAGGGATGGTGACCGGACCGCCCACGTTGTAGTTCCACGTGTTGTAGCGGTAGCGCGGCTTCGGTCGCCCCAGCAGGTTATTGAAGAAATTATTGGCGTTAAACTGCTCATGCCTCTTGTAATAGGACACCAGTCCGTGCAAATCCCGTGTTCCGGATTTCGTCACGATCTGAATGTTCGCACCTGACATGCGTCCGAACTCCGCCTGGTAGTTGGACATCAGCACACGCACCTCGGCGACGGCGTCCTGGCTGACGCTGACGGTGGAATTGAAGTTATTGCCCAGCGCGTTCAGCGCCATGCCGTCCAGCGACACAGAGGAAGTATTGCGCCGGTTGCCATTGACGTTGAGGTTCCAGTCGCGTCCCAGAGATTCCTGGTCGCCGTTGTCGATGACGCCGGGGAGCAGTTGCAGCAGGCTCATCACGTTGCGCCCGCGGATGAGGACATTGTCCACCTGGGTGCTGGTGATGGTGCCGCCCCGCTCCGCGCTGGAGGTTTGAATCTGGACCGGCGTGGCGCTCACGGTAACGGACTCTGTCACCTGCCCGACTTCCAGCGCGATGTTGCCCAATGCCACGGTCTCCGAGGCGCTGACCTGGATGTTCAGCCGCTCCGATTTCTTGAAACCGCTCTGGGTGACGGTGAGGGAATACTGGCCGGGCGTGACACTGCCGAACAGAAAGTCGCCGAGCCCGTTGGTGGAGGTCTGGCGGACGGCGCCCGTGGCTGGCTGGGTGAGGGTGATCCCGGCGCCGGCGATGGCCAGACCGCCGGGGTCCTGCACCGTTCCGGTGACGGAACTGGTGATGCTCTGCGCGGTCACAGATAGCGCGAGCAGTAAATGAAGCGTGAAGATACGTAGCCACATGATGCTGATTGTCCTGAACTTCAATTGGCCATATTCCAGCGCTTGCGGACCTCGCGAAGCGCCTCGCCGGTTGGGGGCACGAACTCCCGGGGAGCGGGGTTCGCCGATTCCAGCGGATGAGGGTCCGCCAGCTTCTTCTGCCAGTCGCGAATCCCAGCCGTCATGGTCCGGATGCGCTCCCGATGCTCCGGCTTCCCGCTGAGGTCGGTACGCTCGTCCGGATCATGCCGGAGGTCAAAGAGCTGCCGGTGGTTGATCTTGGGGTAAATGATCAGCTTGTAGCGGTCGTCCCGAAGGGCGCGCTGCACCTCGCGGTAAGCGAGGAACAGGTCCCTGCGATGGGTGGGCGATTTCTTCTGCAGGGCGGGCAGGAAGCTCTCGCCATCGAGACCCGCCGGCTTCCCTGCGCCGATGAGATCCAGCACGGTGGGGTAGATGTCCATCAGATACACCAGTGCGTTCGTTTCGCCTTTCGGGATGCCCGGCCCGGCGAACAGCAGGGGCGACTTCATGCTGTGGTCATACAGGCTCTGCTTGCCCATCAGTCCGTGGCTGCCGACGGCGAGACCCTGGTCGGCGGAGAAGATAACGACGGTGTTGGCGTATTCGGGGCGGCTGTTCAACACCTCGAGGATGCGCCCGATCTGGCGGTCGAGGCCGGTGATGACGGCGTAGTATTCCCGCAGTTGCCTGCGAATCTCTTCGGGCGTGCGGGGCCACGGGGCCAGCAGTTCGTCCCGAACCGTCTGCTCCCCGTTGTCGAAGGGATGAACGGGCAGAAAGTTCCTGGGAAGCGGGATCTCTTTCGGGTCGTAGGACGCCAGGTCTTCCGCGCGGGGCACGCGGGGATCATGGGGTGTTTCAAACGCCAGGTAGGCGAAGAAGGGCCGGTCCGTCTTGCGGGTTTTCAGGAACTCCAGCGCGGCATCGGTGATGACTCGTCCGGGATCTCCGGCGCGGCGGGCGTCCTGATCGTTCAGGTACTTGTTGTGCTCAAACTTCTCCTGGATCTTCACAGCCGAATTGCCGCGTTTGCCGTGGTGATATGTCTCATACCCGGCGTCTTTCATGGAGTCGGCGAAGTTGGGATCGTCACCCGACGCCAAACCCTGATAGCGCGTGAAGCAGCGTCCGCTGAGGATCATGTTGCGGCTTGGCGTGCAGACGGCAGGGACGTTTCCCCCAGGGCAGTAGGCGTTCCGCATCACCATGCCGCGCCGGACGAGAGAATCGAGGTGGGGCGTGCGGATGGCGGGATTGCCGAGGGCCGCGATGGTGTCGGCGCGTTGATCGTCGGCCAGCAGAAAGAGGATGTTGGGTCTGGACGCGGCGGCTCGCAGGGCTACGCTTGTGGAGGCGAGAAACGCGCGCCTGCTGAGCATTCCACCATTCATTCATGCGAGTGTATCCTTTTCTCGAAGGACGGATCAAGAACCCATTGCCTAAAGAACACGGATCGTGGGGAATGTTCTTCCTCCCGCTGGCGGCGGGCTTTGAGTTCAATCACAGATCTGCCGAGCAGGCGTGGCTGGAGACACACGGCCATGGGTACATCGGACAGTGGGTTGCCCTGAATGGCGGCAAGCTCATCTCCCATGGACCGAATGCCGCGCTGCTGCGGGATGATGCCCGGAGCCAGGGCGTGGAATGTCCATTTGTGGTTCGTGTCCCGGTAGATTTTGGGACACCCTCTGCCGGATGGCTTTTGACGTGAAGTGGCCGGGTGCCTTCTGGAAGAATCCTGGCGGTGGATCGTTCCAGTCGTTGAATGCCCGGACCGCAATGCTTTGCCGCAAAGGGGTGTTGATGTGTGAGCGCCTCCGTTTGAGGCCGCCGGCGTCCCGGACTGGTTTCAACATTCGATCCATGGTTGCCGCGCTCATTTCGAGCACGGCGGTCCGCACGTCGGAATCCAGCCACAAGTGTCCGTGCCGCTCCATCGACTCGACAAGGGTGGCAACGATGGTTTTGAGGCGCTTGCCGCAAATCCGATCCGCGGCCTCCCACAGAAGCGTCAGCGCCTGGACCACGGCTCCATCATGCGGCGTCTTCCTTAAGCCTTTTGGTTCGACACCTTAGCAGGTCCTCCGGGCGCACGGATCGCGTGCTTCCTGTGAAAGCCCGTGACCTCGATGAACTCGTCGAGTATTCGCTTCCTTTCGATCCGGCTCGCGGACCGATGCCGATCCGCAATCGCATTGATCAATTCGCGTCTTGTGGCCATGCTCAGTTGTCTCTCGATTCTGTTTCCCGGCATGTCGATTTTCGACGGGTAACATTTTCATTAGGCAACGGGCGGTCTTCCCGTTGGTGTGGATTTCCAGCGCCAGAACAACTGAAACCCTTTCCGGCGCCACCGAATGAGGGTATCGGGTTTGACGATGCACAGAGCATTAATT
>JAWXCM010000377.1:0-8934 GCA_034408745.1 Bryobacteraceae bacterium | reverse complement strand
CCACCGGTACCAGCGCCACCGTGGCCGCCGACTGGATGGGCGCCGATCAGGTGAAAGGCTCCTTCTCCACCGATCTCTCCGATTACGTCGTGGTCGAAGTCGCCCTCTACCCGAAAGACGGCAAGTCCGTCGACCTCACTACCATCGACTTCGCCCTCCGCGGCGACGGGCGCATGATCCGCCCCGTCGATCCGCGCTCCATCGCCAACATCCATCAGAAGCGAGCCAACAAACGCGGCAGCGACCTCGTCCTCTACCCCACAGTCGGCATGTCGACCGGAACCTGGGGCACCGGCGGCGGAGTCGGCGTGGGAGTAGGACAGGGTCGCAGTCGAGGCCCCGCCTCAACTCCGCGCGACCGCGATGTGATGGAAATGGAGCTGGAAGAAAAAGCTTTGCAGGACGGACAGGCGGCGAAGCCCGTCGCCGGCTACCTCTACTTCCCCGTGGGCAAGAAGAAGGCCGCCGGCTACGATCTCGAATACCAGAACGGCGATACGGACGTAAAGCTGAGACTTACTGGGAATTAGTAAGTCGCCGTGCGCGAATCGCCTGTAGTTAGCGCAAAACAGTGAGTTGCGGAATGGACGGCGGCGTCTTTTCCTGTTCGTCCTGACGCCACATCCGCCCAATCGCGAGCGAAGCCTTAAAGATCGGCGCTACCGGAATCACGCCGCCCAGCTTGTGCGCCGCCACAGCTGCCAGCGCCATCGACGCCACACAGCCGCACTGCGAACAGTCCGGCGTACCGCCATACTGGCAAGGCGTCACCTTTGTCTTCAGATCCGCCGACAGGGTCTCCGTGGTCAGGGCGAACACACACTCAGACGGATTATGTGGCGGTGCTGCGAACTGCTTCAGCATCCCCTCCGGCATCGCCAGTTTGCGGAACTGCCTGCGCAGCTGCATCATCTGCCGGATGGCGTCCGCCCGCTCTTCGGGAGTCAGGATCTCCGGCATCGAATCGCCAAGCTGGGGCGTGAACATACTGAACCACACCTGCCGAATCTCCGGCCGAGGCGTCCAGAATTCCAGGAACTCGCGCAGGTACCCCGGGCGCTTCATCATCTGACCGGTGATCGTGGCGTGGATCGTGATCGTCTGACCGGCAATGTTCTTCAGAATCCGGTCATACGTCGCCGGAGCCCTGCGAGCGTCGTGCTCCGGCTGAAGACCGTCAATGGAGACCACCACGTTCAGATTCGGCACGCCGGACCATTCCGGCGCAATCTGCCGGAACGCGCTGGTGACAATCTGTACGTGAATTCCGCGCTCCAGCAACATCGGGACCAGGGCTTCTACTTCCCGGTACCGAACCAGCGGATCGCCGCCAACCAGCGACAAGTGGAGTGGCTTCCGGCTGTCAACCACCTCCAGCACGCCATCGATCAGCGCCTGGCCCTTTCGGTCGCTCAAACCCCGGAGCGTAACACCCCCGCCTAAATGACTGTCATCATAGGCATAGCAACCCGGGCAGCGGAGCGGACATTCTTTTGTTATTTCTATCGACAGGGAGGGGGCATTACCGCCAAGAATTTTGCCCCATGCCCTCACAACGTCGGCTGTCTTCATGAGTTTGTTACAAAAAGAACCAGACGTATCCAGTGGCCAATGTGAATCATAAAATCTGCTGCAGTCTTCTACTTACCGTGACCTTCGCCGCTTCGGCACAGTCTCCGTACCAGAACCGTGTGGACCAGGTTCGGCGCACCCCCGGCTTCGTGGCTTTTTGGGATTTCGTCAGGCTCGACCCGTCCGGCGCCCGCTTCGACGCCTGGCGCGGCTCTCGCGAAACTGCGGATTTCAGCCTGGACGCAGTCAACTACGTGCAAGACTACTGGGGCCAGGGCCGTCAGGCTACCTATGCCGATTTCCCGCTCCTCGGACGCGGTCCCTTCGGTGAAGCCGTCCAGTTCCTCCCGGAAAAGGACCCCACCTTTCGGCCACTCCTGATGGTCCCCAGAGCCCGCCTCCACAACACCGGCCTCGACGTAAAAGGCGCACGCCGCTCCGTGTCCATGGTGGTTTGGCTGATGCGCGAAACCGGCAACCACGCCATCGCCGGAATCTGGCATGAAGGCACCGACCTCCACACCTCCGCCGGAGCCCCCGTCCAGAAGGTCGAGCGCGGACGCCGCCAGTACGCGCTGTTCGCCGGACTCGCCGCCAACAATGGAGCCTCCGCCGTCCACGTCTCAGAGAACGGAGCAGCCTCGTTCGGCGACCGCTACGCCCGGAACCTCGCCGTCACCCCCGAGCTCATCAAGCCCGGCGAGTGGACCGTGGTCGGCTTCACGTTCGACAACGCCAGGAACCTGGTTACCGCCTACATCAACGGCAAAGCGAACCCCTTCTGGATCGACGATCCGCTGAAGCACCCCTTCTTCCAGTGGCCCGCCAAAGGCTGGTCCAGCGGCGAGTGGAACCCACCAAAGAAGTACATCAAAACCCGCGTGAACGCCGAGGGCAAGCGCGAACTGACAGCCCTGCAGGCCAACCCTTACTGGTTTCCGCACGACCTCTATTCGCCGCCCACCTCGGCCGACGGCGGGCCCTTTACCATCGGCCGCGTCATCCACACGTCTCGAAACGTCGGCTTCACCGGCTGGATCGGGGGAGTCGCCGTCTTTGACCGCGCCCTCAGCCCGAAGGACATGGCGAGACTCGCCGCAATCGCCGCCAGCGGCCCCATCTCAAAACAATGACCGCCGCTCTTCTGTTCGCTCTGCTTCTCGATCCCGGTGCCGCGGACTACAGCCGCGGTGTCGCGCTAATCGAGCAGGGTCGACCAGACCAGGCCGTCGAGCCTCTCCGCGCCGCCGTCGAGGCCGCGCCTCACAACCCGCAGTACCAGAAGGCTCTCGGCGTCAGCTACGCCATGCAGAAGAGGTACACCGAAGCCGACCCGCCCTTCGCAAAAGCCTGCGCCTTAGCCCCCGCACTCCCCGACGCCTGCTACTTCCACGCCCGCAACCTTTATGCTCTCGACCGCTATGAGCCGTCGCTCGAGATCCTGCGGAAGATCCTCGCAACCGACCCACGCCCGTGGCGAGTCTGGCTGGGGATCGCACAGGCCGAACAGGCGCTGGGCCACCCCCAAATTGCGGAAAAGAGCTTTCTCCAGGCCATCAAACTCCACAAGGGCCAGTCGCCCCCGTCCGACGACCCGCGAGTCCACTACGGCTCCTTCCTGTTCAGGGAAGCTCGCCTCGACGAGGCCGCCACGGTGCTTCAAGACCTTTGCGCCGCGAGACCCGATTCCGCCAGAGGCCACCTGGAACTGGGCCGTGTGGCAATGCAGCTAAACCACCTCGACAAGGCCGAGCAACACCTCACAAAATCCCTCGAACTGGCCCCCACTCAGCAGGGCGCCCAACTACTACAAAAGGTGAGAGCCCGAAAATAGGCACGACAAAAGGGGGGCAGCAAGCATTTCTACTTCTTGACGGGCAGGATTTTCTGCTTCCTATTTTGCTTTGCGCAGGCGGATCTGGCCGTTCATTGTGGTGAACGACATGTCGGGGCCGCCGCCGTTGATGGTGCCGGTTACGGTGCGCTCGAACTTTACGCGGTAGCGGCCGTCGGACTCCCTTCCGGATTCTACTTTGGGGGTGGTCTGTAGCTTCATTTCGAAGTCGGTCCAGACTTCGCCGTGATCATTCTTCAGTCTCACGTTGGCTTTAGTGTCGCCGGGCATGGTTACGTCGATATCGCCATTCATGGTGCTGAAGGACATTGCCTTGTTGCCATCGATTTTGGCGAGGCTGACGATTACTTTGCCGTTCAGCGAATGAGCGACTACCGAGCCTTCGACGTTGGTGATGGACACGGCTCCGTTCATGCTGTTGGCCTCTACCTCGCCCTTCACGCCGTCCACGCTGACTTTGCCGGTCATGGTCTTGAGCTTGAGCGATGTACTTTGCGGAACCAGTACTGTGACGCTGGTGTTTTGAGAGCGCGGTCCGGTGCCGATCTGGATGACATTTTCCCGCTCTTCGACATCGAGGCCGGTGCTGAACACATCGACGCGCTTCAGCCCGTCGACTTCCGCCGGCCGGCGTGAGGAGCGGCGCGAGTTGCTTCCGCCTCCGGACATCTCCACTACGACGTCTTTCCCGTTGTGGGCCTTGACGTCGATGTTCCCGTTCATCAGGTCGACACGCACGGTGGCCGGGCGGGAAGGATTACTCAGAGGGACCGTAACGCGGTCCGTCTCCTGGGCCGACAGCACCGCGGTTGCCGCCAGGACAAAGCTCAACAAGTATTTCATTTGGAATTCCCGCTCTTTCGAATCTTAATAGAACCGTTCAGAGTTTTGAATGAGTGCTCGATACCACCGTTGCCTACCTTGATGCCGCGGTCGCGGTCGATCCGAATTCGTTTTCCGCCGTCTTTGGTTTCCATGGACACGGGCATGGCCATCGTTTGCACGTCGAAGTCGGTGAAGACGTCGCCGTGCATGGTGGAGAGTTTCACGTCAGCATTCAGGCCGGGCTGGAACGTTGCGTCGAGTTCGCCATTGATGGTCTCAAACAGCACCGGTTTGGCCGGGTTTTCGCGGAAGCTGGCCTTGACGCCGCCGTTGACTGTCTTGATCCGGCCGAATCCCGCGATGTCTCGGGGCACGGAGACTTCGAAGTCGTGCCGGAAGTTGTACCGATCGTCCTCATCGCGGCGCTGACGCCAGGAGTTACGGTCGCGGTCGCGGAACGGTCCTTCGAGACTGACCTTGACCACGTTGCCCGTCTGCACCATTTCGAGTCGCACATCGGTGCGAGCCCGCGAGAGCGCCGATTCGGTATCCGCGGTGTAATGTTCTTTCGCCGTGATGCGCACCTCGCTGCCGCTGTCGGCGACGACGCGAATGTTGCCCTGTATGTTTTCCACGCTCAGCCTGCGTTCGCCCGAACCGCTGAGTGGGAATGATTTCTGTTGCGTATTGTCGTAAGACGCGGCGAGCAGACACACCTGCCCTGCCAGCGCCAGTGCGCCGAATTTTGAAAGCCTCATATCTTCCTCCGAGTGCTATTTCTTCAGGTTCTCCAGCGCCTCTTTGATCCTCTGATGCACGTTGGCGTCGAGGCCGGGCATCTGGAGCACTGCCTGCATTGCCGGGATTGCTTCGTTGTCCCGCATCTCAGTCAATGCATCGATGATGGATATCTGAACCAGTGGCGATTCCTGCCGGGCGAGCCCGTTGCGCAAACCCCTGCGTGCCACCGGACTGTTCCCAAAATTTCGCAGCGCGTCGACCGCTGCGAGCCTCACGCCGACATTGGTATCGGAGCCGATGGTCTGGAGGAGTGCACCCAGCACTTCCACATCATTCGATTCCGCTCTGTAACTCCACGTGACGCCACGCAGCCGCTCAGAAGCAGACTGCTGCTGCAAGAGGGATAAAGTCACCAACTGCCGCATGCCCGACATTTCCTTTCGAAGTTGTGCGATCTCACCGGAGCTTGCCGGAGCCGTTATGCGGGGGAAGAAGAACGTACCGCACAGGAGTCCGACGGCGAGGCAGCCCATGCTGACAGCGAACTGCCAGACCGGCTTTGACGGCCACCAGGCCCAGAAGCCGCGGCTCGCTTTTTCCGACTGTGCCTGCTGATATGCGTCGAGTGCCGCATAGAAGCGCGTTGCCATGCCGGGGCGGGGCTCGGGCTCTGGGAGCGACGCCATTTGCCGCCATACTTTTCGAACGGGTTCGGCTTCCGTCCGGCATGCCTCGCAGGATGCCAGGTGTTTCTCCAGTTCTTCATTGGCCGAACGAGCTCCGAAAAGCTCTTCGGCGATCAACAGCCTCGACTCTTCGCAGGTCATTGCGCCACCCTCCCCGACAATTCCGTGTAGCGGTCGCCCAGTGCCTTAACGGCCCGGAAAACGCGCTGTTTTACCGCATTAGGCTCGCACCCGAGGATGCGTCCGATTTCTTCATACCGCAGATCCTGGTAACGGGCCAGAATCAAAACTTCGCGCTTGTCGGCAGGCAGGGATGACAGGGCCCGCTGCAGGATTTCCGATTCCTGACGGGCTCGCATCCGCTCGTCTGCCGGTTCGTCTCGCGTTGGAACCTCAGCCATGGCGTCGTCGAGGGACGACTCCGGCCGGCGTTTCCGCATTTGATCGATCATCGCGTTGCGGGCGATGCCGTACATCCAGGCGGCGAACGAGGTCCGCGGCTGGTACGTGTCGCGGTAGCGCAGGATGCGGAGAAACACATCCTGAACCAGGTCCTCACTCAGCTCCCGGCTGCTGGTCATGCGGTAGAAAAAGCCGAAAACCGGACGATTGTGGCGTTCAAACAACTCGGCCAGAAGACCGGTTTCGCCCGCCCGCACCCGCAGCATGATTGCCTCATCGGCAGCGAATCCCGCGGTTGCCGCGCCGGAGTGCCCGGCGTGTTCGATGCTCAAAGTTGCTGTCCCCACTGGCGCTTCTGCATGGGATTACGGAATGCGAAGGCGATGGTTACAATGCTACTTTTCCGGCTCGGTGGGCCGAATGGTGGACTCGGCGCCAAACCGTTTGTAGTCGCGGTAGCGGATGCTCAGTTTCATGCGCACCGGACCGGTGCTGAAGTCGAGGGTATCGGCCCCTTCGGTCAGGACGGGGAACCAGAACTGGCCTACCTTTTCCCTGACGGTGGTGAAGTAGGGGAACAGATTTTCCTTGCCGGGTTTGTTGCTGCGCACCTGCGGTACGGCCCGGCCTTCCGAGCGGAGGATGGAGTAATCGCGGCGGTCGACCCAGACGGAGCCCTCAAAGAGGCGCATGCCGTAGAGGATCTGGCGGGGCCGAACCTGCATGACCCAGCAGGCGACGCCGTCGATGGTCTCCTCTCCTTTGTAGACGAACTGGTAGAGGTGCATGCGGTCCTCAGTGAGCATCATGGGCTGGATGTCGCGGATGTCGGCGAAATCCTCGGGAGTCATCTGCAGCCGTTTGAGCGTGTTCGATGAAGAGGTCATGCGTTCCGTGCGTTCGCCTGAGGGAGAGAAGATGATCTCGCGGACTTCGCGGTACTCGCCGCCTGGGCGATTGCGTTCACTGTATTCGTTGAGGTTGACGGTCTGGCGATAGGTGTAGTTGGCCCGTTCGGCCTCGCTGGCGGTTTCGCGCTGGGTCATTTTGCGAGCCAGGTCGAGGGGCGGGCCGGAGGCTCCGGTGCCGGGGTTTTCGTACCAGAAGACGCCGAGCTGGTCGCGCTCCTCACTGGAGAGGATGTCGAGATCGCCATCACCGTCCATGTCGAGGAGGACGACGAGGTCGTATTTGAGGCCGGGGGCTCCGCTGATGTCGTGGGGACGCCAGTCGGGGGCGGCCAGCCACATGGTTCCGCGGAGGTCGCCGACTGCTCCTTCGGCACTGAACACAAGGTCGGGTTTGCCGTCGCGGTTGATGTCGCCGATGCCGACGGATTTGGGCTCGCCTGCGGAGCCGGGCGTGGGGATGGGGGTGGTGCGCCACTGGTTTCCGTCAGCCGAAAGTCGACGCATCCAGAGCAACTCGTGTCCTTTGGCGGCGGCTACGATGTCGATTTTGCCATCGCTGTCGAGGTCGCCTGTGGTGATGAAGCGAGTCTCGCGATCGGCACCGCCGACGAGGTGTTCCTTCCAGTCGGCTCCATTTTCGAGCCAGTAGACGCCGGCGCGGTCGCCGTAACGGTCGTTAAAGAGGAGATCCTGATCGCCGTCGCCATCCATATCGGCGGCAATGAGGGACATGACCCAGCCGACATCGCGGAGGGGATGCCACTTCCATGCTGCGAGGTCGCGGGCGTTGGCGGGGGCTTCCCACCAGCCGAGTTTCCCTCCCTTGTTTTTACCTGCGGCAAAGAAGTCGATTCCATTTTTGCCGTCGATCTGCATGGGGAGGGTGAACATCCACTGCATCATTCCGCGGGACTGCGGCAGGGCTTCCATTTTCCACGCGCTTTCGGTGAGGTACTGCGTTTTGTCCTTTGGGGCCCAGTGGACGTACAGGGTCTGGTTCTTGCCTTCGCAAGCGCTGAGGACGTCGATGGCTCCATCGCCGTCGAGGTCGACGAACACGGCGTCTTCGGGCGATTCGGTGTTGCCGACGGTGACGGCGGCCCACTCACCCTTTGCTTTCGACGGTCCTGGGTTGAGGTAGACGCGGATTTTGCCGCCCTCTTCCCACCCGGTGGCGATGTCGGGGAAGCCGTCGCCGTTGACGTCGAGGAGGCGGGTTCCGTCGGCTCCCGTGGAGGATTTGTCGATGGTGTGGCGGGTCCACGGCTGGTCCTGCCAGGCGAGGGCGGTGGTTGCCGCCACGATCAGGGTCAGGGGGAGGACGCTTCGCCGTGCCTTCATCTGGAACCACGATATCGGATTCGGGCCTGTGGCTGCTGAGTGCACGGGCGGTCGAATGTTCATTTGGGATCTCCGATGAGGCCGCTGTGGTCGAGGGCGACCTTCACAAGCTCTTCGAAGACATCGGGGTGTTTCTTTTGCAGGAAGTTGATCACGGCCCATTCGATGTCGGTGAGTTCGGCTTCCCATGGGAAGAGAATGCGGTCGCGTGTTGGGCGGAGGTCAGGAAATTCCGCCGACGGGCGGCTTGGCTTTGGCTCTTTCGGGGTTCCTCCGGGAAGCGACGGGGTGGAGCGCCAGGATTCCTTTTTCGGTTTGTTGATGGTGGCTTCTTTTGAGGGTTTCGGGGCGGTTTGGCGGATCAGGGAGTGCACCTTTGCTGACCAGAGGATGGGGGCGATGGGGAGTTCCGGTGATTGCTGGGCGCAGTTCTCCCGGGTGAGGTAGCGGGGCTTGCGGGCGGGTCGGCAAAAGGGTACTTCCGGGCTGTCTTGATTCATGTCAGGACTCGTTTTGTTGGTTCTCGGGGATTGGGTGGTTCGCTTCCGGTGTGCGCTGTGCGTTCCCTTTGGTCTCGGTTTGCCGGGTCAGGGGCGTTTGT
>JAWXCM010000376.1:0-7106 GCA_034408745.1 Bryobacteraceae bacterium | reverse complement strand
GATCAATGTCGGGAATCGCCGGCAATTGTTGTTCGATGATTTCTTTATCGGCCGAGGTAGCCCGGAGCGGGAAGATAGCCCCCATCTGATTCGTTGGGGCTTCGGCAAATTAGAGAAGTCGCCGCTTCTTATGCAAGGTGACCGGCCGTGGGAGCGTCATGTCGCATGGGTGTCGGTGGTGAAGGATGGGGGCCTTTATCGGGCTTGGTACCACAATCACAATCCGGGAGGAGATCCGGCCGAAGGCGTCCGGATCGGGTACGCGGAATCCCAGAACGGGCTGGATTGGCGGAAACCCGATCTGAATATCCTGGAGGTGCACGGTTCTAAGAAGAACAACCTGGTCTACTCAGGTCCTCGTGATGCGTGGTCGATTGAGATGGGGAACGTTTTCATCGACCCGGTCGCCAAGGCGGGAGAACGGTTCAAGATGATACATTCCTCCCGCGAGGGTCGGCATGTCTGGCCTCTTGGGGACTACCCGTACGTCCCCGAGGCCGGCGTTCTCAAGGGAGCCTATTCGCCGGACGGTTTGAACTGGACGACATATCCAGCCATGTTTCTGGGACGAATTCCGGACACGCAGGCGGTGGCGGCGTACGACCCGACGATTGGGAAGTATGTCGCTTACGTCCGGCATCATGCTTCCTACGGCAAGCTGGACATCGGGGAGAATCGGGTCCGGCAGGCCGGCCGCGGCGGTGGTATAGGCAGGATGGAATCTTGGAGCTACGCGAACGGATGGTCGTTCCCCGAACCGGTGTTGATGCCCGACTTCGATGACAGCCTGAATGTCGACCTTTACAATCCCGGCTATATGCGATACCCCGGGGCGGAAAACGCTCATTTCATGTTCCCCTCGGTCATTGACCGCTGGGAGGGAACGTTGAAGGTGAAGGCTGCGGTTAGCCGTGATGGCCGCGCCTGGGTTCGGCCGAACCGAGATGATGTTCTCTCGCTTGGCAGCGTTGGCCGCTTCGATAGCGCACGGATTTACTTCGGCCCAAATTTTGTCCAACTCAGCCGTGATGAATACGCTATCTACTATCGCGGCATAAATGACCCACACGGTGGATGCCATCCGAGTGTTAAACCCGCGAACCCACGCCTCGAGGGTATGGGCCGCGCGGTCTTCAAGCGCGACCGGATCCTGGGAATCGAGGCGGGCCCGCGGGAAGGCGTCTTTTCGACACGCGCCTTGTTGTTCGACGGGAGGCGCCTGGTAATCAACGCCGAGCCTATAGGGCCTGACCCGCGAATTCAAGTTCAACTGATCGGCGTCGGACTGAATGAGGTTCGACGGTCGAAACTGCCGGTCTCTCGTGAAGACGCGGTCGTCGAAGGCTGTAGCTTCGCTGACAGCATACCGATCACAAGCGACGTGCTGGACGGCGAAGTGCGATGGCGGACCAAGGACAGTATTGCGGAGTGGGCTGGCAAACCAGTCCGCCTTCACTTCCGCGTCAAGAACATGCGCATCTATTCGTTTCAGTTCTTGGAGGTCATTGGATGACTGGGCGGCAGTTTCCGCCATGGGTGTTCGTGGCCGGCAGCATTTTGTCGGGCGCGGTCGCGGACGACACCCTGAAAATGACGGCTTGCGGCTGGCGCTCACTCTCACGAAGAGGGCGGTGATCCGACGGATCGCGGAAGAAAGGTAATTCCCCCTGTTTAAACCTCACGTCATCCTTACCGTACTGAGTTTCCTGCTGCCCGCTCGCGGTGCCGATCAACCGGCGCCGCTGCGGCTGTCCGATTGGAAGGCGTCCTGGAGTCCGTATCACATGGTGGACGCGGCGGGCGTGCACCGTCGTTTGATTAAAGCGAAGGTTTCGTTTGGCGCTCCATCCTCGGCGGGATGGAACCTGGTGCTCAGTTCTGGCGACGGCGAGACACTGGACGCCGAGGTCATCCCGGCCGGCCAGAAGGACGTCTGGCCGCACGGATTCTGGATTCCCACCCGTGCGGTCCGGAACTCACAATACCGGCTCGAACTGCAGAGGGGCGGAAAAGTGGCTGAGGTGGCGAACGTACGCATCGGCGGCGACGCCGCGGCGGTCGTGGCGCTCCCTTTTCGTATGGATCGGCTGGACCGCAGCCTTTTGACGCGTCTCGAGAGCCGTGAGAGAGAGGCCGTCTCCAGCTTTGATATCCCCGTTGAGTCCTATCTGAGTCAGCACGACGTTGTCTATCGGCAACCCTCTCCTGGATGGGATGAGGGGTTGCCGCTTGGCAACGGTGACGTTGGCGCGTTGGTATCCGGCACGAAAGGAGAGCAGATCTTCTTCTTGGATAAGACTGATATCTGGATGGCGACCGAAGAAGGCCAGGCTCTCGGAAGGTCTTATGCCGGAAGCCTCCGAATTCGCTACAAGCCGAATGGTTTGCAACAGAAATCTTTTCTCCAGCGGTTGTCTCTGGCCCGTGCGGAGGTCGAAACCCGTGATGGGTCCTTCCGGTCAATTGCTCGAGTAAACGCACTGCGGAATCAGTTCGAGGTTGAAGTCCATGACACCGATGTTGAGATTTCACTCGAGCGCACCCCTGTCACCTTGTGGACCGACAAAGCAGGCTCTTACAAGAACGCTTCGCGGTTGTACGGCAGCTGGAGCGTCGGCCTAAAGGATGAGGTTCTTCGAAAAATGGCGGCGGATGCCGAACGAGCCCCTCATACGAGGGTAGAGTGGGGACGCGGCAGCGACGGGTGCTGGTTTCTGCACACCATCCCGAATCTACGCTACGGGGTTGTCCTGCAGGTTGAGAATGCCCAGGTGCAATGGACGGGCACCGACGAAACCTGCACCGCCAGGCTGCGAAGGACCGGCGAAGGGCCGATCGTTGTTCGCACCGCCATCGCGACCGGCCGCGAGAGCGCCGATCCACTTTCCCATGCCCGGCAGATCCAACGGGTTGACCGGGATAGGCACATCGCGTGGTGGCGGCGCTTCTGGCGTAGGAGCTGGATCGACATCCCTGACAAGCTCGAGGAGAACCTCTGGTATCTGGGTGTCTATCAGCAGGCGGCCTGTTCCCGCTCGGATCAGGCGGTGAGCTTCTTTGGGCTCTGGCATCCCCTGGAGCACCGCACTTGGTACGATGCTTACGCGCACGATGCGCAAGTCCAGATGATGTGGTGGTTGCCCTTCGCCACGAATCATCTCGAGTTGCTCTACCCATCTCACCGCACCTTCGGCGGTTGGACCGTGGAGATGGCAGAACACACTCCCAGTAGTGGAATGGTGGTTACGGGTCTCGTCCCCGAATGGGCCGGAGGACACGGTTGGTTTACTGGCGTGAACCCCTACAAGGGCACGTCGGCTTGGTACACCATGAACTTCTGGTGGGACTACCTGTATTCAGGCGATCGCGACTTCCTCCGGGAAGTGACCTACCCGATGATGCGCATGGTGGCGGACTACTATGTGGAGGTTCTCTCCAAGGGGGCCGACGGTCGATATCACAGTACGGATAGCGGGTCGCCCGAACAGTTGGGCGCCGATCGGGATACGATGTACGACTGGGCGATGTTGAAGTGGTTCTTCGGAGCCATCCTCGAAGCCTCAGACACTCTCGGCATCGACTCCCTCGAGCGTCCCCGGTGGCGTGAGATCCGCGACAACCTCTTCGCCGCGCCTGGAGACGGTAACACCCTTTGGGAAACACCTACCTATGCCCATCCTTATCGTTGCCATCCCGTCGTCTTTTATGGACTCTATCCCACTTGGCAGATTACGCCGGGATCGAAACTCTTCGAGGCGGCACGCCGTACTGTCCCTGTCGCGACGAGGCTCATCGGATATCGGTATCAGGATCGCCACTCGACCATTCCCGGATTCGAGGGTGGGCTAGAGCCGAACGGCCACTCAAGTGGATCTCTGGTGATCTTTCTTGCGCGCTTGGGTGACTACGAGCAGTACCGTCGTTTCTTTTACGGTCTGATCGTACGGTTCCACATGAAGCAGAACGGTCTCCGTTCACAGACCGACACCCGGCACACCGATGCCGTAAGCCGAGCTTCATTGGTGGAGGCTGCGAACGCGAACACGGTCGCGACTACGGAAACGCTACTACAGAGTTGGCCGGATCATGTCAGGCTTTTTCCTTGTCGTGAAGCGAAAGGGAGGATCCGATTTGCGGGCCTTCGAGCCGCGGGCGGCTTTGTAATCGCGGCGGAGGCTCTCAACGGTCGTTTCCAGTGGGCTACGGTCAAAAGTCTTTACGGTGGAAAACTGCGACTTGTGGCTCCTTTCAGTGAGTCGATCCTCGCGCGCCGACAAGGTTCACGCGAGAAGATCGATGTTGCGGTATTCAAGACCGAGGATGGCAAATCCGGAGTGGAATTGCCGACTGACGCAGGCGTAGTCTATGAGTTCCTCGTCTCGGACAGAACGAAGATAGCCGTCGAGACAACCAGTGTGGTCGAGCGGCGAGATCCGTGGAAGATCTCAGTGATCGAAGCTGAGAACCAAGGGGATCGACTGGCCCACTATCCGTCAAACCTGCCATTCGGGCAGATTGTCCGAGATGGGAACCTCTATCTCGGAAGCCCTGCGTCATACGGCCAGCCGCCTCGCGGTCCCGGGACGGTTGCTCTCCTTGCCCGATCGAAACACCGCGACTGGCAGGTGCGAATGGAGGCCGCGAGATTGCTCGCCCGGTCCATACCCGGACCTGAGATGCTGAAGGCGCTCGATCGCCTGTGTTCTGACCCGGTGAACGTAGTCGCGCACACAGCCGGCGTCACATTGGTTCAGATCGGTTCGAAGGAATCCATCCAAATCGCGCGGGAGCACGCGGCAAAGAACTCGGTTCCCGGCCTGAACCGTGAGGTTCAGAAAGCATTGATCCGGAAAAGCCGGCCGGAGTGAGATGACAAAGAGATGAAAACATATCTGGTGTTTATGTGGCTCTCGCTGTGCTGCGGCGCGGCCCTCGCCGTGCAACTGGAGGTTTCTCCAAAGGGCCCCCTGAAGTCGCTGGAAGCGGCGCGTGACAAAATCCGCGCCCTGAAACAGTCGGGTCTTAACGAAGCCGTCACGGTCATGGTGCGCGCGGGGACATATCGTTTGACGCGGCCCTTCGTCTTGAAGCCGGAGGATTCAGGTACGGCGGAGCATCCGATCGTCTACGCGGCACACCCCGGTGAGCGAGTCGTCATCAGCGGAGGCCGTGCGATCGGCGGATGGCGTAAGTCCGAGGGATCCCTCTGGACAACACAAGTCGACGACGTTCGGGATGGAAAACTGTACTTCCGCCAGCTGTTTGTACAAGGGCAACGGGCCCAGCGGGCGCGGACTCCCAATCTCGGCTATCACCGGATTGAGGGCCCGAGTTCGAAAGATCAGCTGTTTCGTTTGAAATATAGCGGCGGCAACATTCGAAAGGAATGGGTAGGTTCAGAAGCCGAGGTTGTCGTCCTGCTGGAATGGACGGAGATTCGGAGGCCAATTCTGAGAATAGATGAGGCTCAAAGGATCGCTGTTCTAGCCGGCGACATGGGAGGCACTTCGATTGCGGTGCCTCAGGAACCCGACGCCCGTTACTTCATCGAGAATGCCCCGGACAGCCTGGACTCGCAAGGGGAATGGCTTTTGGACCGAAAGTCCGGCGTGCTCTCTCATTGGCCCGCGGGCGGTGGCGATTTCGCGCGGCAGGAGGCAGTGGTCCCTGTTGTGGAGCAACTCGTCCGACTGGAGGGCGAGCCCGAGCGCTCCCAATTCGTCAGGCATGTAACCTTCCGTGGCTTGGAGTTCCGCCACACCGACTGGACCATGGGGCCGAAAGGTTACGGCGATCTTCCCCAGGCTGCGGTGACTGTATCCGCTGCATTTGACGCCGTGGGAGCACGTGACTGCGTCGTGGAGTACTGTACCTTCGCAAATCTCGGCGGATACGCCCTTTGGTTTGGTCGCGGCGCGCAGCGCAATCGGCTGGTTGGAAATCATCTCTTCGATGCGGGCGCCGGTGGGATCAAGATCGGCGACACAGAGATTCATCAGTCCGATGATGAACGCAGCTTCGCTAATGTCGTTACGGACAACCACCTGCATAACCTCGGTGCCGTCTTTCCGGAAGCTGTTGGCGTCTGGATCGGTCAAAGCAGCCGCAACATCGTAAGTCACAATTTGATCCATGATCTCTTTTACACCGCGATCTCGGTGGGTTGGACATGGGGTTACGGCCCGGCTGACTGCGACGGAAATCGAATCGAGTTCAACCACTTGCACCACATCGGTCACTACACATTGAACGATCTGGGTGGAATCTACACGCTCGGACGTCAGACCGATGCGGTAATCCGCAATAATCTGATTCACGATGTGACTTCATTTGGCATTCGCGGCCGTGGGATTTATCTCGACGAAGGCACAGCGGGCCTGCTGGTCGAGAACAACGTCGTGTACGCGTGCAAGAGCGCAGGGTTTCATCAGCACTACGGCCGCGACAACACGGTTCGAAACAATGTCTTTGCGCTGAATCAGGACGCGCAGTACAGTCTGGGAAAGGCTGAGGCGCATCGATCGTTCGCGTTCGACCGGAATATCGTCTACTTCCTTCGTGGGCGCCTCTTTGGCGGCGCCTGGTCCGCCGAAAGCATTCAGGCGAACCGGAACCTTTACTTCAGTCCCAGCGGAGACGGGCTGCTCTTCTCCGGTCGATCCCTTGATGAGTGGAGAGGTCTGCGCCGGGACGCTGAATCTCTGATGATCGACCCGAAGTTCGTCGATCCGGCACGTTTCAATTTCACACTCCGGCCCGAGTCGCCGGCCCTGCGGTTGGGGTTCCGCCCCATTGATCTATCGAAGGTTGGACCGCGGAACTAAAGCCCTTCAGGTTGAGATTAGCGGCGGGCATGAGCGGCCTGGGGGACTTCTCACGCCTGTAACTCTGTTGTCAGAGGCGTCATCTCGGAGTCGAACACGTTCATTGAGGATTGGAGCGGGCCTGAGCATGTTACCGATCACGTGAAAACGTAGAATTTTGAACCTTCGCCGACCGGCGCCGAAGTCTTCGACGCGGTACGAGTCGGTAGTAGGGGTTGGTCCAGCGGTTCAACTGCCCGCAGATGGCGCACTGAGCCAGGGACCGCCGCTCGGGAGTCGGCG
>JAWXCM010000375.1:0-6274 GCA_034408745.1 Bryobacteraceae bacterium | reverse complement strand
GTGTTGCTTCGGTAAAAGTGCGTGAAGACGGTGATCGCCCCCAAGTAGATTGGGGGCATGAAATTGATCACGGACACGGACGAATGTTCCACCGGGGAGTCCTTCACTGAATCCAGCGCGCCCGTGCGGATGGCCTCCGCGACATCCAGCCCGCCATACATCGCCCCGGTAGCATCGCCGCCGATGATGCGCACCTTCGCGCCGTCACGTTCGATGCGATAACTCTGCGCTGCGCCCGCCGTCACGCTGATCGTCACGTCGGGCACAGAGCGTTTGGTATTCTTTACCGCACCTTCGATTTCCGCAGCGGCAAAACGCAGCGGAGCCGAGTCGGCGGGTGAAACGGAAACGGCCGCATGGCAGACGGCAGCGGTGCCAAGGAGCAGCGAGAATAAGGGACAGAGTAGTTTCATGTGGTCATTTGCGGCGGAGCACGGCGAGCCAGTCGTTCGTGTCGGGTGCGGTGAGGGTGGATTTGGCGTTGCCGGTGAGAATGGCGTCGGAGGCTTGGAGCGGGCCGCCGGTGCGCGGATTAAACCAATGGAGGGTGAAGGAGCCTTTGGCATCCGTGAGGTCGATGTCAGTGCTGCCGCCATCGGGGAGATAGACGAGGTAAAGCTCGCCGGGTTTCGCGAAACAGTATTTGCTGTTGTCGTCCTTGGAGTTGCCGATGATTGCATCGGCGTTTTTCATTTCGGCGAAGGGGATTTTTTGCTCGCGGAAGAAGTCGAGGGCGATGCGGCAGTAGTCCCAGCTTTTGTTGCGGCTGCGAAAGTCTTGGCAGATGAGGTCGTTCTCTGGCAAAGCGTAGCCGAAGTAGTATTCCACGCCTGCGCCACCGGCCAAAAGATTGCCCCAGAGCGTCAGCTTGCGGATGTCATGCATCGTGTAGGGCTTGGTCTTGAAGTTGCCCTCGCCTTTGCTGCCTTTGAGGTCTTTTTCGATCGCTATGCCATCGTGGCCCTTGTAGCCGGGATCAGGCGGCACGCCAAGGCCGGCGGGGTTTTGCTCATCATTCGCCACGACCCATGGACGGCCTGCGGCGTCGGACTCGCGCAACCAGAGCAGCGTCTTTTGGTGGGCTGCTTTCCATGAATTTTGCAACGACACGCCGGTGAGCAGGGACTTGTCCCCCAGCAACGGTGTATAGACCTTTTCCTGCTCGGGCGGGAAGGTGTGGAGGACGATGTGATGCTGGTAGGGATCGGTGTCGTGGAGGTATTTCACCATGTCGCGGACCTCGTCCGTGCTTTGCGTATTCTCCTCGCCGATGTTCCAATTCAGCGCGAGCGCGTGGCCGAACCGCGCGATCAACTCGCGGCAATAAAGTTTGCGTTCAGGGCCGAGCTTGCCGCCGTCGAGGGCTTCGGAAAGCTTGCCCTGTTTGCGATTCATGCCGAGGCGTTCGTCGTCGGATTCATTCTCCTGGAGCTTGAAGTGAAGGTAGAGGCCGAGCTTCGTGGCGTGGTCGAAGACGACGCCCCATTGGTCGAGCTTGGAGCAGTCGTAATGCAGCTTGTCGTCGTGCTCGGTGAAGGGCCACACATTGTCGCCATCGCCGGCGGCGTTGTAGGTGAGGAAGGAGAAGGCGTTGACGCCCTTTGCCGAGAGATAGTTCAGCGCACCGATGATGCCCTTGCCCTTGCCGTCGCGCCAAGTCGGGTCGCCGGTCTTCCAGTCGCCAATGTGTGGTGCCCAGGTCTTGAGCGGCACTTTGTCCGACTTGCCCGCGATGGTGTTGTCGAAGTCCGCGTAGCCGAGCAACGTCTCCGGCGTATCGGGTCCGGCCTTGAGGAAGTATTCCTTCGACCCGGCGAACTGGAGGTGATGCTTGCCAACGTATTGCAGCCGACCCCGCGCGCGGAAGTCGCGGCCGGTCTTGTCCGTCGGGGCGATGATGAAACTGCCGGTCTTGCCATCAAACGGGGCGAGCGCCGTGCCACCGCCGTCGAGTGCCGCGCTGGCGCCGAGCCGGAACGAGACGGCATAGTTCCATGTCCCCGCCTTGTCGGGCGAAAGATGAGCGCGCCACTTCACGCCCGACTCGGCTGAAGAATTCGCCGCCTCGCCATCCGTCGCGAAGTAACCCGGCACGGTGTATTTCGGCGTCCCGCTCTCGTGCGTGAACTGGACGTTGAACGCGAGGTCGGTGAACGGATCCGGCTGCGTGTCGCGCTCGTGTGCGAACGGACCGTCGAGCGTGAGGATGACGTTGTGCCATTGCATCAATTCGCCGGAGACTTCCACGGTTCCTTTGCCGTCGGGCTGGCGCGGCAACACCAACGGCGCGAGCGCCACCGCAGCGGACGCGGCTGCTGCGGCATTTGCCGCCGGCTTCAGTTTCGCGGTCGCCGCGCGCGTAGCCGCGTCTGCCGGAGTGAAATTAATCCGCGCCCAACGCGCCCGGCTGAATTCCTTGCCGTCGCTGCTTGCGATGGTGGAACTCACCGCAATGATGTCGCCCGAGACCACCGGTTGATTTTTCCACGTCTGATGATACACCGCACTCTCGTCCATCGCGCTTGGCGCAATCGGACATTGATGCGTGCCAATCTGCTGGTCATTCACCGCCACGGTGTAAGTGGACTTGCCATCCTCCTCGCCCACCGCTTCCAGCGTCACGTGGTAACGCCCGCTCGGGAAGGGAAATGCCTGCTTTACCTGCGCGGTTTTGTTCTTCACCGGATTGATCGCCAGCCATTTGCCTTGGTCCAGATAGTAGCCTGTGCCTTCCAGCGGGAAATCCGCCGCCTCCATTTTCAACGCACTCGCGCTGGCGGTTGCGTCCTTGTTGAGATTGTCCTGAATCCATTTCGCCAGCGTGCCGCTGCCGTGGCCGTAACCCCCTGGCAGCGGCTGATAATCCATCGTCTGCGCCGCTGGTGGTTCGCCCCAGTGCGCGGGAAACTTCTGCGGTGCAGGCGCGGCCTCGGCCACTTCGGAGAACGCCGCCGGGAGCGTGCCTACCTTCACCTTCACCGCCAGCCCTTTGCCCGTCGGCTTGAATTCCTTGTCGCTGGCGAGAATGAATTTATCCATCTCGAAACCATCCTCACGCAGGCTGATCATGATTTCGTGTTCGCCCGCCTTCTCGATGTCGAGGAACAACTGCATCGGCACACCAACGTGAACCTGCTCGGTGCGCTGCTTGCAATCCCACGCCCACTTCTGCTTTTGCACCGTCTGCCAGCGCTGGCCGGATTCCGGCCAATGGCCGTCTAGGCCAACATGGACACCATTGTCCTCCGCGCCGGTCGAGAAGGAGCGCACCCAGACGTAGTAACGCCCCGGCGTGTTGATGTTCACCTTGTAACTCAACACCGAGAGCGTGCCCGGCTTGTCGGTGAAATTATCACCATCAATCAGCTTGTCCGCAACCGTCACGCGCGTGTCGGGAAGAATTTCCAGATACGCTCCGCCGCTCGCGCCCGCCACATGCGCCGGGTCGGCGTCCGGCTTCACGTCCGGCTTCACGTCCGGCGTGGCCTTCGAGGAGGTGATGTGCCACGCCCGCTTGTCGGTGAGCGTCTGCTTGTAGAAGTGCTCCGCCTCGACCGCCACAATGCCGTCCACCTCGTCGAACACGAGGTCTGGCGAGGCAATGGGCGCGGTGGCGTGGGCCGCTTGCGTGGAACATCCCGCTGCCAACAACGCAACGATCAGCAATGTAGGTAATCTCCTCTGTGTCATAATGGATCTCATTTCGTCAGTGATTTGATGGCGGATTAGCAGTCAGTTTTTGCAGTGCAAGGACATTACCGAATGAGCGTCACCGAGTCGGACAACACGTTGTATCCCTTCGTCGCATCCCAGATGTCATGGTTTGCAAATCGAATCGAGTATTCAGGGCGTGACTGCAAGTTCGTGTAATAATCCGGCAGCCACATGGCCAGCTTATAAGTCCCGGACGGCATTTCCGAAGGCAGCGTCACCGTCTGCTTCGGGAGCGTGACATCGCCGCTCACCCACTTGCGCACCTCCACATCGCGCAGTTGGATATTGTAACGAGCGGTGCCGTTGTCAAAGACCAGGTAGATGGGTCGCGGCTTGATCACGCTGGCGTAACCGTCATTGCTCAGATTCGCGGCAATGGTAAAACTGAGTTCCGCTGTCGCCGACGTTGGGAAGGTGGCGTCAATCAGGCGCAGGCGATACCCCAGCTTGCGTGAGATGCGATCAAATTCCGTCTCTGCCAAATCATTGCCACTCGCCGGCAGTGATCGCTGTTTCCACATATCAATGGCTGCCTGCCAGAAGTTGATATTGATCTCCGTCCAGTTCGCCTTCGCCATATCGTTATGCGTGTCGTCAATGCGGTCTATTGCCGCCGAGCAGGTTTCCCCGCCCATGATCTTGTTTCCGCCGTAGGACGTGATCAGGTCAAACGCATACTGTTTCTGTTGCTCCAATGTTTGATTGCCAAACCAAACCCCCATCCTGGCGTAGGTGCCGCGGTCATGTGTGTCGTAGAGGAAACAGTCATTGTGCAGGCCCAACCGATCCCGCTGGACCTGGGTCAGGGGCTTACTGCCGTCCGGAACGGGGAGTTCATCCAGGATTTCTCGAAGATGCATCGGATAGCGCATGCCGAGAGGGATCGTGTCGGGCGTCGTATCGAGAATCCGTTTGATGATCCGGTAACGGGTGGCGCCGTCGCTCTTACTGGTGAGTTCGGTATACGGGCCAGAGTGCCACTCGCCCCATTTGCCCAGATAGCCGGACTCCAGGTGGGAGACCACGTCGGCGTTGGTCGAAACGACGGCGTTGACCTGCCCGATGTGACCCAAAATACGGGCTTCTGGAACGGAGGGCGAGGCACTGAACACATAGGAGGGACGCAGGATGATCTTTAGACCCTGCGCGCGGATCGCGTCCATGGCTGCCTGCAAGTCAGCCAGGTAGGCCGGTGACAGGTTGTCCGAATCCTTGAAATCGTCCAAGCGCAGATAGCTGTGAACGAGCCTGTGTCCGGCCGCCTTTACGTCCGAGAAGTCGCGAATATCGTTACCCCCACGACCATCCACATCACGGCGATTGTGCCATCCGCGTTCTGGGTTCGGGAACACGCTCGCGAAGTCGGCGGTGTAGCGAAGGGTGATGGTGCCTTCGGGTGCGTTTGCCCGCACGATGAAAACACCAGCCTCTGCTTCACTGGCCTGTTCAGGAAGGCTTGTTGATAGAACCAACGCAGTCCACGATGAATCGGGATCACTGGGCGGATGGCCCAACGAGCGGGTATCACCGCCGGAAATCTTCTGGGTCGAACCGTCTTGCAGTCCGCCACCGTCACTTTTTCGGGGATTCCACCATTTGACCTCAAACGTTCCCGAGTGCTTGCTCAAGTCCAACCGGATGTCGCTGCCTCTTTTGTGATAGACAAGGTAAACGCTTCCTTCTTTCGCAAAGCAGAACGGGGGCTCATTCTTTCCTTCATTTCCGACAAGACCATCGGCTGCGGCCATCTGGGGCAGGTGCTGGTTGACCTGTGGCAGCGCAAGCAGTGCGGCGGGACTGATAACGTAATCCAGCGTCTTTTTCATGCGGGAAAAGTCTTCCAGACCAATGTCGTTGTAGCTCGGATCCTTGTAGCCAATGTACAGGTTCATCCCTTCACCGCCGGCAGTCATGACCTGCCAGGCATAGCTCTCAGCGCGGTCGATTTGATGCTCATCAATCGGCCAGCTTTCATCCTCTGCCACCAGCCATTTATGACCCGCCTTGGCGGACTTCTCCCGCCAGTCGATCACTTCCGTATGATGCTCAGAGTGCAACTGATAGCAGGCGCCATGAAACTCTTGGAAACCGAGCAGTGGCTCAAACTGTTGATGTTGCTTTTCCAGTTGATGGAAGCTGTGGCTGACCACGGGGTGGTCATAGGCATCGAGAGCGCTGAGATGGGTGGCAATCGCTTTGATCTGACCGGTTTTCAAACCGTGTTCTTCACCCACATTGTATCGAAGCCCCAAGTGATGGCTAAACCGGGCCACAACTTCGCGGCAGAATATGCTTCTTTCTGTCCCCATGTTGCCGCCATTCAGGTGGCGCGCGTTGTCGGCCTCGCACAAGTACAGATCCGCCTTGATCCCTTTGCGGTCCATGTGGGTGTAAACGATCTCCCACTGGTCGAGTTTGGAGACATCGTAAATCAGTTTGGGTTCCCGGTCCGTCCAGGGCCATGTATTGTCTGAATCATCGTTACGGGTAAGGATGATGTGATACAGGGTATTGGCGCCGATTTCGCTCAGATAGTTAATGGCCCCAATAATGCCTTTGC
>JAWXCM010000374.1:0-11310 GCA_034408745.1 Bryobacteraceae bacterium | reverse complement strand
GGCCGGGAAGGTGTGTTCGAGCACCGAAGTCAGGCTCATCGCAGTCTTCGGCGCCGCGGACTCAGCTGCTGTCGCGGTAAGCGTGAGCCCGGCGCCGGGGCGGGTCAGGTTCACAGCGGCCAGCCCGATGACCAGAGCCAGAGTCGTGACAACCTCGAAGTAGATGATCGCCTTGAGCCCGATGCGGCCCATCGTCTTCACACTGCCCGTGTTGGCGATTCCCGCCACCAGCGTGCCAAACAACAGCGGCGCGATGATCGATTTGATCAGCCGCAGGAAGATGGCCGATATGGGAGCGAGTTGGACGGCAAAGGCAGGCGCCATTACGCCGAGCGCAACGCCTGCAGCCATGCCGATGAAGATCCAGGTTGTAACCGAAAGCCGTTTCAACGTTCACCCCAGCTCAGTTTTTCGCGAAGCACGTCGAAGAACATCATCTTAGGCGGCCGGACAAGGTAGACATGTTTGTCCGAGCGCCGGCAGGTGATCGTGTCGCCGCGCTCGAGCGGGCTGCCGACCTGGCCATCGATGGTGACCCAGGCGGTCTCGCTTTCAGCAAAGGACACGATCCGTACTTCCATGTCGTCCGGCACAATCACGGGCCGGTAGGTCAGCATATGCGGACAGATCGGGGTGATGCACAATGCCGAGACAGTGGGAAACACGATAGGACCACCGGCGGACAACGAATACGCGGTTGAACCGGTTGGAGTGGCGACAATCAAACCATCGGCGCGATACCTGGCGACGAAGTGGCTGGCTACGTGGATCTCCACATCGATCATGCGGGCCAGCGAACCCTTGGTTAAAACAACATCGTTCAGAGCTTCATACGTTTCGATCAACTTCGAGCCGCGCCACAACTCGCAATGCAACATGCGGCGCTGCGCGATTCGATGCTCGCCACGAAACGCTCTCTCCAGCTCGGGATAGAGTTCGTCGGCGGTAATCGAGGTCAGGAACCCCAGATTACCAAGGTTCACAGCGAACAACGGAATGTCTCGTCCGGCGACGGCGCGGGCGGCGGACAGCAGTGTGCCGTCGCCGCCGAGCACGATGACGAACTGGCAGCCATCGGGCACGTGATCGCGGTCGAGACCGTGGTCGGTTGAAAGGTAGAGCGCGGTCTGCTGATCGTATCGGACCTCTGCACCTTTGTTGCGAAGCCATTCGACCAGCGGCGGCACGAGTTCGGCGGCGCGGGGGATGTTCGGTTTCGACAGAATGCCGACGTTATTAATGGGTCGCATGCAGGAGGAATTCCCGGTTGCCTTCCGCGCCCTGAATGGGGCTGTCAATGAGGTCTGTATGGAACCCCAGGGCCGTCACTGCTTCACGCACCTTGTGGCACGCCGCTTCATGCAACCTGGGATCGCGCACAATTCCTCCCTTGCCTACGGCTTCCCTTCCCACTTCAAATTGCGGCTTCACCAGTATGACCATCTCGCCGTCCGCTGTAAGCAGCGAGGGCATGGCGGGAAGGATGAGCGTTACGGATATGAAACTAACATCGCACACGAGGAGGCGGCATGGTTCGCCGATATCGCCGGGCTGCAGCGCGCGTGCGTTGGTGTGATCTTTGACTACCACGCGCGGGTCCGTGCGAATCTTCCAGTCGAGCTGCGTGGGCCCGACGTCGACCGAATAAACACGCGCGGCGCCCCGCTGCAACAGACAGTCGACGAAGCCTCCGGTGGACGAGCCGATGTCGATGCAGGTCCAGCCTGACGGGTGGATGTTCCAGTGGTCGAGCGCGCCCTCCAGCTTGAGGCCGCCACGGCTGACGTAGCGAAGCTGGTCGAGCAGGCGCAGGTCGGCTTGTGTCGAGACCATCTGGCCGGCCTTCTCGACCTTTTGTTCGTTGACCAGCACGCTGCCGGCGAGGATGAGCGCCTGGGCTTTGGAGCGCGACTCGGCGAGACCGCGTTCGACCAGCAGTTGATCGATGCGCTGGCGTGCCGGTTGCTTCATGCCTGGCGATGGACGATGAGGTCGGCGAGTTCATGCAGCCACCGCCCGCGTTCGCCAAATGGTGCCAGCGATTCATGCGCGAGCCGCAGCTCTGTTTCCGCCATTGCGTGCGACTCCGGAATCCCGTAGACGGCGGGGAATGTGATCTTGCCCTGCACCAGATCTTTGCCCGCGGTCTTGCCGAGTTGCTCCGACGTCTGCTCCACGTCGAGCAGATCGTCGACGATCTGGAACGCGAGACCGACATGCTCGCCGTAGCGGGAGAGCGCGTCGTACTGCTGGGGGGAAGCGCCGGCGCAGATGGCACCCATGCGGACGCTGGCTCGCAACAATGCGCCGGTCTTGGCGCGGTGAATGGCCTCCAGCAGTTCCGCGGTTGGCGGCTGGCCTTCGCCTTCGATGTCGTGCACCTGGCCTCCTATCATGCCTCCCGCGGTGCCGGATGCCGTTGCCAGTTCGCGCACGAGTGCGATTTGTTTGTGCGGGCTTAGCGCGTCCGCTGTGGACAGCACCTGAAAGGCCAGGGTCAACAGCGAATCTCCGGCGAGGATCGCCATTGCCTCGCCGAATACTTTGTGGTTCGTCGGCCTGCCGCGGCGCAGGTCGTCGTTATCGAGCGCCGGCAGATCGTCGTGGATCAGCGAGTAGGTGTGGATCATCTCCAGCGTGCAGGCCGCGTCTTCGAGACCCGCGATCCCTGACGCAATCGCTTCGGCGGCACTGATGCAGAGTACCGGCCGAATGCGTTTGCCACCTGCGAACAGGCTGTAGCGCATCGCTTTATGGATGTTCAGCGGTTCGACCGATTCGGCGGGAACCCAGCGATGAAGGGCAGCGTCGACGCGCTGAGTTGTGTCGTGCAGATAGTCGTTGAGCGTCATGCTCTCGGTTTGAACGGCTCGGCCTGAACGGTGCCGCCTCGCCGGGTCAGTAGCTCCACTTTGGTCTCGGCTTCTTCCAGTTGCTTACGGCAGGATTCACTGAGCTGGACACCCTTTTCGAATAATTCGAGGGCTTTCTCCAGCGGCAGGTCGCCGGATTCCAGTTGCTTTACCACAGCTTCGAGCTCGGACAGACCGGACTCGAAGGAGGGCTGCGGGGTCTCTTCCACTTCGGGCATTTCTCTATTTTAGACTCGGGGGATTTTCGCAGGAAGGAGGAGGGGACAGAATGCTCGGGCAGAAGGAGAACGCCGCGGCTCTCCTTCTGCAAACTCCGGAGGAAGGAAGCTTATTTGGGCGTGGTGCGCGCACCGCTGCCGGTGATAACGGAGTTCGGGCCGACTTCGGAATAAAGCATGGTGTTAGTGCCGCTGGCGATCACGAAGTTGTTGACATAAGCGCCTCCGGCGATGTTGAACTTCATGTTTCCCGTGCAGTCCTCACCCAGTTCGTAGGTCCCGGTGAAGGTAAGGCGTTCCAGTTCGCCTCCGGCGGCAGCGCTGTAGGTTCCGGTGACGGAACCGGTGCCGTTGAAAGTCAGGATTCCGACCTCCACGAGAGTCTGTAATTTCCCGTCAAGCGTGATGTTGCCGTCGCCCTGATAGCCGAAGGCTCCACTTACGCTTGCAGCGGAGCATTTGCCCTGCGCTTCGATCTTTGTGCCCGATCCGGACTCGGTAAACGCGGGATGACGCAGGACAAAAACAAAATCATTTCCCGCGTTCACGACAACCATGTCGAAATCGAGAGCGCCGTCGCTGTAGGTAGTCCGGCCCGTGGTGGTGCAGTCTGCTCCCACGGCGTAGCTACCTGTGAAGGTCCCCACATTCGAGGTACCGGCTACGGTGCGAGCTGCATAACCAGTGATGCCTCCCTTGCCGTCGAAGACCATACGTCCGACTTCGGAGTTATTGGAGATTTTGCCATCGACTGTCATGTTGCCCGAGGCGGCATACGCGTAGGCGCCGGACAGAGAGGCGTTGTTGCAGTTCTGAGCCAGGAGGGCTCCGGAAAAACAGAAAGGCAGGAGGAAGAGACAGGTAGTCTTCATATAATTTGTTTGTTGCATGGTACCGATAAAGCTCCCTTATTACAAACTGTTTTTTACCTGAGGTTAGATTAGTAAGCAAGCGGACGCACTCGCGAGGCTGTGTGAGATGGGAGGACACCCTCGAAGGAGGGCTGCGGGGTCTCTTCCACTTCGGACGTTTCTTTATTTTAGACTCGGGACAGTACATGCGAACTTTGACTGTCTTTTTTGTCGCCGCCTGCCTGCTCAGTGCGGCGGAATTGTCGATTGAGGGGACGCGGTTCCGCCTCGACGGCAAGCCGTTCCCGTACACCGGCGTGACGTTCTTCAACGCGGTGTACAACCCGGAATTTAACAAGTCGTCGGAAGACCGGAAGCGGTGGCTGGCTAAGTTTCAGAAGTACGGCATCAACGTAATCCGCGTGTGGGCGCAGTGGGACAACAAGCGCGGGTTCGTGAACTCATGCCCGGAATGCTCGCTGTACTTCCCCGACGGGCGGCTTCGGGAGGACCGGGTGAAGACGCTGTCTGAGATCGTGCGGGACGCCGGTTCCGTGGGGATGGTTGTGGAGCTGGCGATGTTTTCGCAGGAGAGCTGGCACGACGGGATCAAGTTGGATGCGGCTGCTTCCGACCGTGCTGTGGCGGCGCTCACGAAGGCGATGGCGCCGCATCGCAATCTGATTCTGCAGGTGTGGAACGAGTTCTCTGAGCGGGTGCTCGATCACGTGAAGACGATTCGTGGGAATGATGCGCGACGCATTGTTACCAACTCGGCTGGCGGCGCTGGCTTCCTGGGCGATCCGCCGCAGAACCGCGCGCTCGACTTCCTGTCGCCGCACACCAGCAGGCAGGGCGTCGGCCGTACGTGGGAGATCGCGCCTAAGGAACTCGCGTATCTGTTGAAGACGTATGGCAAGCCGGTGGTCGACGATGAGCCCGCTCGCAACGGTACGTCGAGCTTTGGCGGTCCGAAGCAACCGACCGACCCGATGGATCACATTCTGCAAATCGCGGCGGTTTGGCAGTTGGGCGCGTATGTTGTCTATCATCACGACATGTTCCAGACTGGCGCGGGCACTGCCGCGGTTCCGCCGAGCGGTATCCCCGATCCGGAGTTCAGCCCTTACCACAGGCAGGTGTTCGAGTTTCTGGCGAAGCGCGCCCGCTATATGCCGCTAGAGTAGTAACCAATGGATGCACTGGCGAGGTTGTGTGAGATGGGAGCGAGCTTCTACCAGAGAGGCTACGCGTTTGGGTCGACGGGCAATCTGAGTATTCGGGACGGGGACCGGGTGTGGATTTCTCCCACCGGTCGGTCCCTGCGCAACCTGAGGCCGGAGGAGTTCGCGCTGGTGGACCTGGAGGGCAGGGTGCTGAATGACCGGAAGCCGTCGAAGGAATCGCCGTTCCACATGGCTGCCTATCGTGTGGCAGGTGAGCGGGCCGGGGCGGTGGTGCATCTGCACTCGACGTACTCCGCCGCGCTCAGCTGTCTGAAGGATCCGGTAGGCGCGCTGCTGCCTATCACGCCCTACTATCAGATGCGGGTGGCTCCGCTGGCCGTAGTTCCTTATTTTCGTCCGGGGTCGCCGAAGCTGGGCGAATTTGTCGGGGATGCGGTTCGCGAATCGAACTGTATGTTGCTGCGGAATCATGGCATGACTTGCCTGGGGCGCACACTGGAGGAAGCAGTCGACCGCGCGGAAGAGCTGGAAGAGACCGCGAAGCTGCTGTTCCTGCTGCGCGGCCGGGATTTGCAGCTGCTTACCGATGAAGAAGTCCGTGAAGTTTTTCGGAATTAGGCTGGTAAATGGAAGAATTGCGGTTTGAATGTCAACCCGGTTGTATCACGTGCTGCGACCGGTACGGATACGTTTACCTCACCGAAGACGATCTGCGAAGGATCTCAGCGTTCCTTGGAATGACCGAGGCGGCGTTTGAGGCGAAGTACATTTACCGCACGAAGAACCAGGTGCGGATGCGGAAGCCTCGGAAGTCGGAGTGCCATTTTTTGTTGAAGCGCGCGGACGGGACTGGCGGGTGCACCGTGCACTCGGTTAAGCCCGTTCAATGCCGCACGTATCCGTACTGGCCTGAGCTGATTGAGCACCGCGAAGTCTGGGAGCACGAGGCGACACGCTGCCCCGGGATTAACAAAGGCGAGAAGCTGATTCAGATAGGGACCGCGCTCGAGATCGCCGAGGAGATGAAGAGCGCGTATCCGTGGTCGTACAGCTGGCGCTGACTACTTGCCGCCGCGGCTGAGTTTTCGAAAGTACTCGGCCACTGCGTCGGCGTAGCCCTGCGGGGCTTTCTCGGCTGCCGTGGTGCGGACCTGGCCTGCGTCCTTGCTCTCCAGCTTGCGCCGGAGCTGCAGTTCCAGTTGCTCGATGGCGGGCATCACGGTGTTCTGAATGCGGGCCTGCAGCAGCGGGTCCGACGCGATCTTCGCCGGATCGTATTTCTGCAGTTCGCGTAATGCGGCCTCGACCTCTTTCTCGAGGTTTGCGTCGGAGCCGCGCATTTCGGAGCGCATCTGGTTCAGGTCCCGGACACTCTCACGCAGTGCGCGTTCGATGCCGGGGTTGGTCGGACCCTGCTCAGGGATGGACTCGCCGCTTCGGTACATGCGCTCCTGTCCCGGATTGAAGCCGCCACCGCGCTGGCCCCACTGACCACCGCCCTGTGCGCCGCCGCCGGCGTTCTGGCCGTTGCCGTTGCCTCGCTGGCCGCCCTGCCCGTCCTGGCCCTGTTGTCCCTGGCCTTGGCCTTGTCCCTGACCTTGTCCCTGCTGGCCTTGCTGCTGGCCTTGTCCCTGGCCCTGACCCTTCTGGCCCTGGCCTTGCTGGCCCTGACCTTGTCCCTGCTGGCCCTGTTGGCCTTGACCTTGCTGTTGGCCAGCCTGCTGACCCTGTTGACCCTGCTGACCCTGCTGACCGCGCTGCCCCTGACCCGTCGCACGAGCAAGCTGCTGACGCATGCGCTCCACCTGATTGAGCGCCCGCTCCACACCCTGCTGCTTCGGATCATTGCTCTGCTGACCACCGGGACCGAGCGCGGTCCGAGCCTCATTCGCCTGCTCGGCGAGCCGGTTCAGGCCCTCCGTGATGGGAGCCTCGCGGGGCGCGACATACGACCCGTAGCCCTGCCTGATGGCCTGCGCCTGATACTTCATCCGGACCTTGGTCTCATTCTGCTGAGACTGGCCGAGCGCCTCGCGCAGCTTGCTGGAGGCCTGCCGCTGGCTGCCGGCCATCGACCGGACCGCGTTCTGCATGTCCTTCTCGAGACCGGCGAGCTCATTCATCATCCGATCCTTCTCGCTGGCCAGTTGCTCGGCGGTGTCCTTGCCCTGGCCTGCCAGCGCCTGACGGGGGTCCTGCGCCTCACGGCCGTTGCCGTACTGCTGCTTCAGTTTGTCGACGAACTCCTGCTGCTGCTGCGCCAGCCGTGACGCACGATTCGCGATGCCTTCGAGGCTCTGTCCGGATTCCTGCTGACGCATGGAACCGAGCGCGTCTTTGGCTTCCGCGAGACGGTCGGCCGCCCGGCGTGCGTCGGCGCTGCTGCCCTGCTGCTGCTGTCCCTGCTGATTCGGCTGCGAGTTCGCGGCCTTGCGCATGTCGTCGGTGGCGCGGGTCAGGCGGTCGACGGCCTGGCGGAGTTGCTGTTCCTGCTGGCTGCCGCTTCTGCCCTGTTGACCCTGCTGACCCGACTGACCTTGCTGGCCACTCTGGCCGGAGGCCGACTGCTGCCCTTGCTGGCCCTGTTGACCTTTCTGACCGGACTGCTGCTGGCCGCTGCGCGCCATCTCTTCCATCTTGCGGCGAAGCTCTTCGGCCTCGCGACGCAGCATCTCCTGCTGCCAGCGCTGCTGCGGGGCATCCTTACCCTGCTTCTGCTTCTCGGCGAGCTCCTGCTGACGGCGCGCCAGTTGCTCCAGCTTCTGCAGCGCATCGTCGACTTCCTTCGCCCGCTGGTCCGATGAGGCCGACTGCGCGCCAGTCTCGTACTGGTTCTTCTCCATGTCCAGTTCGAGATCGAAGAGGCTTTCCAAATCTCGCCCGGCTCCACCACCGCCACCACCGCCGGACATCTGCGACTGCGTGTACTCGCGCTCAAACGGCTGTGCTTCGAGGAAGACCATGTCGCTTGACGTCTCGCTGCGGGCGTCCTTCGCCTTCGCGTACATTGCGATCACGTCGCCCGGCACCATCTTGAAATCTTCGAGCGAGATGAGGGTCTGGCCCTCCGCGTTCTTCGCGCCCTTTGCGCTGAGCGGCACAACCTTCTCCGGGCCGCCGTTCACCGAGTACCGCAGCTCCAGCGAGTTCAGGCCGAAATCGTCATCGGCTTCCACTGCGACCGTCACCTCTTCAATCGGGCTGACACGGGCATCGGAGCCAGGCCGCGCGATGCGCACCTTCGGCGGCTCTTCCTTCTGCGCCTCAATGAAGTAGTCTTCGCTGAGTCGAATGTCCTCACCCTTCTCGATGGCGGAGATGTGATACATGCCATCTTTCGACACAGGGACCTGCGCGGTGAGCCAGTTCCCTTCCCCGCGCTCCAGATCGATGCGCGTGCCGTCTTCCAGCACTAGTACGCCCTGGTTCAGGCGCTGATCCGTCTGGATGGCGACTGTCGCCACAGTGCCCTCGATGGCTCGCAGATCGCCGCCCGGGTCCTCGACGGCAACCGGCATTCCCGACCATTTCGGATATGCGTAGGTGACTTTCAGCTTCCTGATCGACGGTAAATCGATGGCATTTAGTTTGAATTGCTTCGAGCGGATGCCGTTGGCTTCCACGTAATATTCCACCGACTCGGGGATTGCGGCGAACAGGAAGCGGAATCCGGTTTCGTGCGGCTCCATCGGCGCGGGCTCCCACTGGGAGCTGCTGGAGAACTTCGCAAACAACTGCGCTTTGGCCGAAGTGAAGCCGACCAGTTGGGCGGTGATGGCCATGTCGGCGCGCTTGCGCACGCTCTTCGTTCCGGGCTCGACCAGAATCTCGTAGAACGCGTTCGTCGAACCCACGCGCGGAGTGCCGGCCCAGAGCAACGATGCGCCGTGGCCGAACCAGCCTGGACCCATCAGGATCATCCACAACAGCACGAGCGCGGCGACCGTGCCCGCGGAGATCGAACCGAAGATCCACTTGCCCGTGACCACCTGCTCCGGCTGCGCATTGCGTGCGACTTCCATGGTGTCGGCGGCGATCAGTTCAAGAAACGGGTTGTTGTCGGCTTCGCCCTCGGCGAAGGTCAGGAGGCGCTGATTGAAATCGGGGACACGAGCCTCGGCGAGCCGGGCCGTGCGACGCCGATTCAGGCGCGTGAGTGGGATGGCGAGACCGACCGCGATGGCGAGGCCGATGCACAGAAACAGGAGGACGCGAGCCACACGCAGACTCGGTTCCGAGAAGGCGTAGGAATTGATGGCAATCACCAGCACGACTGTTGTTACCAGTGCTGCCAGCGCGATGGCCGCAAAGCCACGCGACAGCGCCGTCCAGCGCAGGCGCGACTCCAGAGCCCGTAAATACCCGTTTACCTGATCGAGCGGATTCATCGTGCTCTCCTGCTTCGCGACGGCTTAGGCCGCCCTGCGAAGTGAATTTCCCGTTTCCCGTTCCGCGGCCAGATACCGCGATGCAAATATCGATTCCGCGATGCTTACCGCGAATAAGGCCAGCGCGAAGTACCACCAGAGCGAGTACGGCTTCGTCGTCTGGTCCGACGTTCCGCCGCCGGTTCCGTCTCGCGAGCCCGTCCCCTGCCACAAGGCAAGCGTCTCTTTCGGAATCACTTCGAGGTCCGATTCACGCCGGTCCGCATGGACAGCTATTAACTCATTTCGGCCGTTGGCGCGCCGAAGTTCCCAGAAACCCTCCCGGCTCAACCGTATGGACTGCGCGGCCGCCGATTCCTTGAGCGAGACCGCACGCTTGCCGTCAGGGTCCAGCACGTCGACCGCGCTGCCCGCATCGCGAGCTGAGCGCAGCTCGGCGAACGAATCGACCGAGTAATCCGCAGGCACCGGATCGAAGCCGCTGAGATAGTGCGCCGACTGTTCCATCAGCGGCACGAACGAAGCATGCAAAGGCAGGTCGTTGGCCACGTTGTCGAGCGTGGAGGTCAGGACCAGAACCTTGCCCTCGCCGATTTTACGTTCGTACATCAGCGGTGTACCATCGCTTAATTTGGCGATAATGCGCGCCGATTTATCGGTAGTTACATTCGATATCTGGTAGAAGCGGACTTCGTCAAGCGTGCCGGCGCGGGCCGCGGCCGGATGTGTTTTGTCCACCTGCCCTGCCGTGAGGAATCGCTCGCCTTCGCGGGAAGCGTAGCGGGCGTCGCGAATCGTTTCACCGGTCAGGGGCACCTTGCCGCGCGCAATTGTGGATGATCCGAGTGCTACAAAGACGCCTCCACCCTGCTTCACATATTCATTCAGCGCGGACTCCAGCGAGGCGGGCAGCGTGCCGACGTCGGACAGGATCACAGAGGAGAACTTCGAGGGAGCGACGTTGGATGCCTGATCCGACGTGAGCGACTCCACAGTGTATCCGGCATCGGGAACCGATTCTATGGCAGCCGCCGCATAAGTGGCAGCACGCGACGAACGGCTGTCATGCACGATGAGAATTCGACTGGATTCCTTGCGCTCGATGGAGAACGGGAAGCGGTCATCCGCGGCGAGGGAGTCTTTGGCCGGGATTCGAATCTCACCGCGATTGAGACCATAGGCGGCTTCGGGAAGGAAGAACTCCAGCGTGGCGCGGCCGCTCTCCGTGAGCGTGACTTTCTTCGTCTCCAGCACCTTGCCGTTGATGGCGAGTTCCACGGGCAGTTCGCCCGGAGGCGTGCCCGCACCACCGACCACCGCCTGGATGCGAACCTTCTTCGGCTGGAAAATACTACGCGGCGCATTCACCGACTCGACGAACCAGTTCGGCTCACGCTTGTCCGCTACGGCGTGCAGTTGCAGCTTCGTCGAGGGAGGTATCGCGAGTTCCGCGAAGGGAGTCGGCATGGAAGTGAGCTGCATGTCACTGATGACATGCGCTTCCACCGGCAGTCCGTCGGGCTGGTTCATGGAGCGCAACGTTCTGGAAACTTCGCCGTAAGCGCTGCGGCCGTCGCCGGGCTGAATGCCCTGTATCGCGCGCTGCAGTTCCGCTTTGTCCGAGGTCGGCTGCGTGAGGAACTGGACGCTGGAGGAGAATGTCATGATCTGGCCGCGATCGGTGGCGCCCATGCCGCTGAGCGCGCTCAGCGCCGCCTGCTTCGCCTGCGCGAGACGGTCGCCAGTGCGCATGCTGAACGAGTTGTCGACCGCGATGGCAACGAACTTACGGC
>JAWXCM010000373.1:0-4335 GCA_034408745.1 Bryobacteraceae bacterium | reverse complement strand
GCGCGTTGTCACGACCACAAATACGACCCGATTCCCACAAAAGACTACTATTCTTTCTATTCGATTTTTTCGAATATTCGCGAGCCGAAAGAATTTCCGTTGCTGGCGCGGGCGAATTCGTCAGGCGCCACCGGGAGGCAGGCGGAATACCAGGCGCGGCTGGACCGAATTCGTGACGTGGAGCAGCAGTACAGGAAGCGTCGCAATGCGGAAATGATTGCGTTTTTCAAGACGCAGATCGCCGAGTATCTGGCAGCGTCTGCCGATGCGGCCAGGCTGAGCAATACCGAAGTGGAAGACCTGGTTCGCGACCGTCAGCTAAACCTGTTCATGCTGCGGCGCTGGCGCAAGTTTCTCGATGCCTCGAAGCAGTCGGGCGAGCCCGTGTTCCAGCGCTGGCATGCGGCGCAGCCAGAGTCGCGAAAGGCGTTGGCGTCCGAGTACGCAGCCATGCTCACGAAGCACGACCAGTCAGAGGCGTTTGCCGATCAGACAGCCGAGCAGTTGCGACGGGTGCTGCGTGGTCCCGATTCGCCGGTCGATGTGCCAGTGGAGCAGTTCGACTCGCTGGCGACTGAAGGCGACCTCAACAACATGCGCTCAATCCGGGTCCGTTATGGCGCGATGCTGGCGCAGTCGGCCTACGATGGCGCGCCCCCCAGGGCGATGTCGGTGGAAGACTTGCCGGAGGTTTCCCCTGCACACGTATTCTTGCGCGGGAATCCCAACAACCCGGGAGCCCTGACGCCGGCGCGATTCCTCTCCTGCCTCGGCGGGAGCGAGGATACGGCCTTTCGCGACGGCAGCGGGCGCCTGGAATTGGCGCGTTCGATCGTCTCTCCGGAAAATCCCCTCACCGCGCGTGTCATCGTGAACCGTGTCTGGATGCATCACTTCGGATCGGGGCTGGTGCGCACACCCAGCGACTTCGGATTTCGAGGCGACGCCCCGACACATCCCGAGCTGCTGGACTATCTCGCCGTCACTTTTCGGGACGACTTCGGGTGGTCGCTGAAGAAACTGCATCGCGCCATCATGACGTCGGCGCCGTACCGCCAGTCGAGCGTTGACAACGAGGCGGCCCGGCGCGTGGACCCCGAGAATCTCCTCCTGTGGCGGACGAACCGCCGCCGGCTGGAAATCGAAGTGGTTCGCGATTCGGCGCTGGCTGTAGCCGGTCGACTCGACCTGACCCCAGGCGGAGTTCCTTTTCCGCTGCACGCCGAGCCATCCGTGCCGCGCCGGAGCGTGTACGGGTTCATTGAGCGAGGCCGGCTACCCGGCTTTCTGAATGCGTTCGACTTTGCCTCGCCCGATCAGCACGCGCCCATGCGGTTCGTCACCACCGTGCCGCAGCAGGCACTGTTCTATCTCAACAGCGGCTTTATAGCCGAGCAGGCCAGGCACGTCGCGGCTCGCGCAAAGTCGATCCCTGAGATGTACCGCGCCGTGTTTTCCCGGGATCCGCAGCAGCGCGAGATCGAAGCCGGTGAGCGGTACCTCGCGGCTCAGCCAAAGGAGGACGCGATGCCCACGGCACAGTCCGTCTCGCCGTGGGAATATGGCACGCTCAATTTCAAATCGCAGAAGCTCACGGCGTTCCCGACCTTCGCCGGAGACCGGTGGCAGGGCGGGCCAGTTCTTCCGGCAGCCGGGCATGGAAAGGCATCCCTGCGGGCCGGGGGCGGCGAGCCCGGTGAGACCGAACCCGTGGTGCGACGCTGGGTAAGTCCCATGTCCGGGAAGCTCAGCATCGAAGGCACGCTGCGGCACGGGCAGGGTGCGGTGCCTTATGGCGACGGGGTTCACGGTCGCATCGTGTCCAGCAGGCATGGGGAACTGGCGACCTACAACGTAAACGGATCTTCGGCGGACACACGGCTGGCCGGCATTGAGGTGGTGAAAGGCGACTGGCTCGATTTCATTGTCGATTCGAGAAAGGACGTCGAAAACGATGGGTTTAGCTGGGCGCCACTGGTGAAGGTCGGCGACAAAACGTGGAGCGCAACCGAAGATTTCGCGGGTCCCGCGCCTCGGCCCCTCAAGGCCTGGGAACGCTACGCGCAGGTGCTGTTGCAGACGAACGAATTTGCCTTTGTGGACTGAGGAACAAATGGAAAAGCCTAAGGACCTGTTCTGGACGCGGCGTGAGATGCTGAATCGCTGCGGCATGGGGATGGGGGCAATGGCTCTCACCGCCATGCTCGGCGAGGCCGCGGCCGTCACTAATCCGCTCGCGCCGAAGCCAGCGCCGATGCCGGCGAAGGCAAAGCGAGTGATTCACCTGTTCATGAACGGCGGGTGCAGTCACGTGGACACGTTCGACCCCAAACCGTCGCTCGCGAAGTACGCGGGCAAGCCCATTCCCATCACGCTGAAGACGGAAAGGCGCACCGGAGCTGCCTTTCCATCGCCGTTCGAGTTTAAGAAATTCGGCACGAATGGGACAGAGATTAGCGAGATATTTTCCAATATCGGCGAGTGTGTGGACGACCTTTGCATCATACGGTCCATGCATACCGATATTCCGAACCACGAGCCCTCGCTGATGATGATGAACTGCGGCGATGTGCGCCAGGTTCGGCCGAGCTTCGGCTCCTGGGTGACGTACGGGCTCGGCTCGGAAAACCAGAATCTGCCCGGCTTTATCGTGCTGTGTCCGGGCGGATTGCCGACGCAGGGCAATCAGAACTGGCGGTCGGCCTTCCTGCCAGGTGCCTATCAGGCCACGCATATCGACACTCGCGAGAAGCAGATTGACCGGCTCATCGAGAATATCCGCAATCACTACACGTCTCAAAAAGGCCAGCGGGATCAGCTCGACCTTCTGGCCGAGTTGAACCGGGGCTATCAGGAATCCCGGCAGAACGACGGCATGCTGGAAGCCCGGATTCAGTCCTTCGAACTGGCCTACCGGATGCAGATGGAGGCCGACGATGCGTTCGATGTGTCGAAGGAACCGGCGCACATCGTGAAGATGTATGGCGAGGGCGTTCAGGCCAGGCAGATGCTGATCGCCAGGCGGTTGCTGGAACGCGGTGTCCGGTTCGTTCAGGTATGGCACGGGGCAGGGCAGCCGTGGGACAGCCACGACGACATCAAATCGAACCACGGGCGTCTGGCCAGAGAGTGCGACCAGCCAATAGCCGCATTACTAAAGGATCTGAAACAACGCGGACTTCTTGACGATACTCTGGTAATTTGGGGTGGGGAATTTGGCCGAACTCCAACAGTCGAACTGCCGGATCTGGGAGCGAACAGCGGGATGAGCAATGGTCGGGACCACAACCCTTATGGGTTTTCGATGTGGGTGGCTGGCGGTGGTTTTAAGAGAGGGCTGGTATATGGCGCGACGGACGAATTCGGCTTCGCGGCAGCGGAAAACAAGGTCCATGTTCACGACTTGCATGCCACTCTGCTGAACCAGCTTGGGTTCAGCCATGAGAAGTTCACGTATCGGTACGCGGGTCGGGATTTTCGACTGACGGACGTGCATGGGCACGTGGTTTCGGAACTGATTGCGTGAGTTTTGGATCTCCGTCCATCGCACTGGGGTACGCCAGGGCTCGGCCTCCGGTGCATTCCCGGGTATTGGAACTTGTCTGGGGCAGAACGACGTTCGGGCACGCGCTCGACGTCGGCTGCGGTTCTGGTGTGTCGACCACCGCTCTCGCCGGGTTTGCCACGCGGCGGACTGGCGTAGAGCCCGTGGAAGCGATGTGCAGACTGGCTCCCTCCGTCGCACCCGCGGCTCAGTTTTGTGTCGGCACGGCGGAAAATCTGCCATTTGGCGACCGGAAATTCAACTGCATTACCGCGGCGGGAAGTTTGAATTACGCCGATATCGACCGGTTTTTTCCGGAAGCGGCGCGCGTCCTCGCTCCCGGGGGACAGATTCTCATATACGACTTCACTCCCGGTCGGAATTTCGACACGGGTGCCGAGTTGTTGTCGGCCTGGTTCGATTCGTTCATCGCGCGCTTTCCAGATCCAGTCGGCGACGCGCAGGAACTGAATCCCGCGATCCTTGCGACTCGTTCCCGGGCCAGATTCCGCATGCTCCGCTCCCTGGAGTTTGCGGTCCCTGTGGAGATGACCGAGACCTCCTACCTGGAATATGCACTTACAGAGACGAACGTCGCTGGTCGCGATGAAGCGCGCGACTGGTGTTCGGAGACGCTCCGACCAGTTTGGGAGGGCAGGGAAGCGGTGCCCGTGGTGTTCCGCGGTTATGCAGCGCTGCTGAGCCTGCCTGGCTGAATTCAGCTCCGCCGCGCTGCGGTAATTCCGTTGACAACGTGTCGCACCGCGCCGGATCTGAGGGTCTCGCGGATC
>JAWXCM010000372.1:0-21968 GCA_034408745.1 Bryobacteraceae bacterium | reverse complement strand
GCCTGCGGCGATCCGGGACCGAGCATGCGTACGACATGGCGACTGTACGTCCAAGTGGTCCGCAATCACAAAGCGCGTTTCAACCCGCCGAACCGCCGGATGCGGACCCGCATGTCCGGTGGTGTGACAGGGAAAGCTGGCGACAGCCTACTATGTCGATTTAGTACGGGCGGTCGGGATCATCCAGCCAGTTTTCGTCGATATCCCATTGCCCGTCCTTGCCGTAGTAGGGACACCTATCGAGTCCAGCCGCATTCCACAGTCCGTCAAACATCGGCTTCAAGAGCTTCGCGGGCGGCTCGTCACCTGTTCCAGTAAACAAAATCTCCGGAAGCAACACGTTCTCTCGATCTATGCCTTCCCGGCTCAGCGGATGACAAGCGTAGCCTTTGCCTTGCCAAAGCTTAACGCCCGGGACATTGATTAACGACGAAACAATCAGCATGGGCGGCGTGACGCCGAACGTTGCTAACGCGCGGATATAACGGGGGATGATGTTCACGAGCGTCGTCTGTAAAGTCCATGCGAGAACGACTCCGCTACCCTCGGCGCTTATGTAAGGCTCGGCTCCCGCATGCTCCAAGGCACCGTTCCTGAATAGTTGCGTATGCCAGTTGTCACCGCCCGCCGGTGTTCGTAATGGCCCATCGGCGTTGTAGCGTAGAACACCGCCATCCTGCTGCATGTTCTGGTCCCTGTTAGAAATGGGGCTGAGCAACCACATTGCGTGTTTATTCGAAAAGTTTGCCGTTGCCATGCCCATCATTCCGGAAAACGGCAGGATGTGCATCACGAACGCGGGTTTCTGCCAATATCCCGGCGAGCGCGGCTCCTTGAGCCACGCGATTCTGGAAGCGTGGAACTGACGCATTCTCTCGGGCACACCTGCGGCGAGAGTAAAAGACATGCGCAGTTCATCCAGCGTCATCGGGCTCCTCCCGGCTGAGTGCCGTTGATAGAAATGATAGTGGCCATCATTTTCAATGCCGTGAGGCGGATTCCAGCTGCGAGGAATCCTAATGATAAGCACGCGCCGACCTTCTGAGACGGGCACCTCGTGAAGGTCCTTCAACATTGACGGCTGGATACTCGAGCCGACTACCGCTAGGATTCGCAGCTTCTCTTGTTCGAATACTGCATCGTCGATGCCGGGGAGGGCCACGGGCACGCCGTCCTGTGCTTCGACTCCGATGAGGAGATCGCCTCCCGACGCATTCGCGAAACCAGAAATGCTGCCCAGAAATTGCATACGCTTCTTCGCGTCCCGTTTGTCGAAGACCTCGGTCTTGTATTCGATATAGAGGCTTTCCCGGACGCCGTTATCTATCAATCCTTTAAGATCAGCGGACGTTATGGTCTCAAGAGGTTTGTAGAGGAGCGACATGAGCGCTGAGATTCAGGTTATCCCATGAGCCGGACGTGGTTCTGCCCGTCGGTCCGGCGCGATCAGCAGACTTCCTCCTTTAGAGCCTCGAAGCGCGCCAACGACCTCTCGTCAGGATGGCTCGTCGCGTGTCAGGTTGCGAGGGTCAATTACGCTTACTCTCCGGCCTTCGGCCTTCCCGGCGAGACAAAACGCTATAACCCGCTCCCTTGCCCGTGACGTGGCATCGAGAGATTGCGATGGTGCGTTCTCAACAAGCAGAAGGAGATTCACATGCAGACGGCACCTTCACGTTCAACTCTTCCGCGCGGGATCACGGCCAAGTACGCCTTAGCGTCAGATAGGTCCATCGCCGAGGGCCCCCTCTCGCTTTGGGGTAGTTTCGATCAAATACCGATTCCGTGATGACATCGAGTCAGCCTGGCCGGTGCGAAGGAGCCACTGTTCATACTCAATCGCAGACATGCCCGCCCCATCAGCCAGGCGGTCAAACTGCCCGTGGAAGCTCTCGAAGAATTCTCTGGTGTGGAAGTCGGCCCCAAATCGCTTCGACGCTAGCAGGGTCCGCATAGACCGCCGCGTCGGCCGCGGCTCCGGCGACAGCTGATTCTCGAAATGTTTCATTACCTCGCGCACATACAGATCGGCGACCTGGATTCCGATCTTGAAACGGTCAGCAATGTCCATCTCTGGGTTTAGGAATTTGCCGTGTTCCCATTCCGGGGTCGTCACGAAGTAGCTAAACAGCACCTTCGCGTTGTAATCGGTCTCGAAGCGCCGATCGATATGCACCGTCAGCATGTCCCGAGGCACACATTGCGCGGTCCACTCGCCGCACTGAGCTACAACATCGCGGAAACATCGGAAGTAAGGAATTTCCCTGGGCCGATCAGGAAAGAACTCGTTATATCCCTTCAGATCCATCACGGAGCCGAAGCCGATGAGATGGGAATCGGCCAAGATTCTGACAAGGTCGGCGTACAGCGCCTGGTTATCCTCGCGTGACCGTCCGGCGAATGCCTTCCGGCCAGCCTCACAATCTGCCGCGTGGAAGACGCAAGCGCCGGCACGCGCGAGCCACTTCGCCTTAAGCCCCGCCCATTGCTCGTCTGAGCCGAAGACAGCCGCCACCGCAAAGACCCGCTCGGTCTTCGCGTCATGGCTCTCGTCGAGGTACGCGTGCAGCACCGGATTGGTGATCCTAACGCTTCTTAGCAGCCGTCTTTTTCGCGCCAACCGTTCTCGTTGGCGACTTTTTTGCAGGGGCCTTTTTGGAGGCGATTTTCCTGGCCGGTGCACGTTTCGCGGCCGTCTTCTTTGCCGCACCTCCACGTGGCCCGGGTCTTGAGATCCTGTCCTCGATGGCCAGGTATGTTGGGCTATAGGCCTTCACGTCGTCCATCGTGGCAGCCCGCACCATCTTCTGCGCCGTTTCAGCGATGGCGTGTTTCTCTCTTTCGGTGACGGTGGGCTTCTCGTTCTTTAGCAGCCGCGTCATTGCTTCCTCGAGCGCCTTTTTCAGGGCCGTAACGCCCACGGTGGAGAGGATCGTCGTCAGGATCGGGTCCATAAAACCGTCAGCGTATCAGATGCCCGCTCCCCCATTTTGTCTACGGAGCACACCTGACCCGGATATCGTGACGATAAGTCGTGCTCGGCGATCAGCTTCGCGGTGTTTCATATGAAGGGCCTCGATTTCTTCTTCAGCGCCTTTCTCGAAGCGGTCGAGTTACGTTTCCATCCGTCTGTCATTTCAGCCAGCTTAGCAATGGGAAGTCGACTCGTGCCAAGCCTTCCAAGTTGACGAGAAACGCCCGCTCCGCTGATCTGGAACCTGGCGTGAGCGGGGACAGTGTCGCGAGGTTTTGTCCCCCCCGTTCCGGTCGGTGGGTGGCATGTCGCGATGTATAATATACATCATGAGACGGACGCAGTTGTATTTGGATGATCACTTGTGGGGAGCGCTCCACGCCCGCGCGCGACGTGAAAAAACAACCGTGTCTGAATTGGTCCGCGAGGCTGTGCGTCAACGCTACGTCGGTGACCACGACCAGCGCAGGGAGGCCATGCAACGCTTCGTGGGGATCCGAAAGAGTCGAGCGGAACACTCCGACAGCATTGATGAGGTCCGTGCGCTCCGAAGCGGTTCAAGAATTGACAGGTTGAAAGACCGATGACCGTTCTGGTGGATTCCGACATTCTGATCGAAGTTTCCAGAGGGCGGAACGCCGAGATCGTGTCGAAGTGGGCACAACTCAGCGATTCCGAAGCTCTGATCCTCTTTTCCCCTGTCACAGCAGCCGAACTTTGGGCCGGTGCGCGGCCTTCCGAACATGGTGTACTGGAAGACCTTTTTCAGGCGCTCGTCTGCTCGCCTACCGATTCTTCTGTCGGCAAGAAGGCTGGCGAATACCTCCGACGATACCGCAAGAGCCACTCTGTGGAACTCGGTGACGCTCTGATCGCAGCGAGTGCCGTCGGGAATGGTGCACGGCTCTGGACGCGTAATCGCAAACACTACCCGATGCCAGAGCTCACATTCTTCGATTGAGCGTCCGGACGTATAACGCGCGAGTCGCTAACGTGAACGGCTCGGAGCGGATTTGATCGCGCATCGTCGGCCACTCGGACGCGATCCCTTGGCAAACCCTGCCCATGCCACTGTTGGGTATCCTGAATTCATGGAGCTGGATCTTCGAGATCCGTGATGCTGAAGAAGGGGGCTACTGCGCACGAGGGGCGGCGTTGCGGAACGCTCGACATCACGGGCGGATCGGCAGTCGCCGGACGCGGAAGCCTTCGTCCTCAACGAGAACGATGGCTCCGCTTGCCAACTCGGCCGCGCAGTCGGAAATCACACGAAAACGTCGCGGATTCACCGCGGAGGGCGTTTGATTTCGTAGCCGAAATATAATGACGCTGGGAGCCTCGCTGTGGGCGGTCGCGAGAATGTCTCCGAAATCCAGATCGAATGTGAGCACAATTCTGCCCTCAGCCACGGCTTTAGCCGCGATCTCAGGATCGGGAAGACGAATAAGACCTTCGTCGCGAAGATGGACTGCGTCATGATCCGATGTGCACAGTGCCTCCACCGTGGTGAGCGAAACGCCCATGTCGGCCAGGAATCTCAGGCGGCAGGGCTCTTGAAGAAACCGATCTGTTCGTTCGCCAGCGCCGAGGCGTATTGCAGGCACTGGCGTATGTCCTCGGCCTCAAGCTCGGGATACTCGCCGATGATGTCCTGCGTGGACATTCCGTTCGCCACCAGATTGACGACAAGCGCCACGGTAATTCGCATCCCACGTATGCAGGCGCGCCCTCCCATAACCGCGGAGTCGAACGTGATCCGATCAAACATACGGCCAGTCCAGCAGTCTGGCCGGCGGTCCAGAAGCCCGCAGCGCCTGGCCTGCACACTGCTGTGCGGCAGCATACTGCACTTTATCCGAGCGGGTTCCAGCGCGAGTGCTGCCAGATCAGTCTCCGCAAGTCGGATTGTGCCAGGCTTCCACTTTGCCGCATGATGCTCGACCCGTTGCCGAGCCCTGGCTTAGAATCCGTTCGGCATGGCGGGCTTTCCAGTCGATGCTCTTGAGGTGGTCGAGTGTTGGAGGCTCGAGGGATGGTCGCGGTGTCCGCCGTTTTGCTGTGTCGCTGCCTGAAGACTATTCCACGCAGCCGAGGGCGAAGCCCAGGGCTGTGCACTCAGGATGCATTCGCAGGTTGGGGAGACTGGTGACTGGTTTGCCGAGTCGGTGCTGTGGGATGGTTACGACATTGTGCAGGTTCACGCATCGAGGATTACCTCAGATGGTACGTCGCGAATGGTGGAGGTGATTGGCGCGACGGTGACGGTGGGTTTTTTCAACCTGCGATGGCCCGTCACTGGGGAGCGATCCGGGACCGAGCATGTGTACGACATGGACGACTACTCGCCTGGGTGCATCAGATCGGAATGACAAGCCGGACAGAACAGTCTCAGGCACTGCGCGCGGCAGGCACGCACGACATGAAGCGTATCCACACCACCCGCGAACCGTACGCAGTTAGTGCAGTTAGTAATGAGACAATGTGGCCATGAAGTACCCAGTTGCCCTGACCCGAACAGAAGAAGGCTACAGCGTGTCGTGTCCAGGGCTGCCTGGATGCTGGTCCCAGGGAAGCACTGAAGAAGACGCTTTGTCTAACATCCGGGAGGCCATCGCGGAGTACCTTGCCGTGGCGCGACAGATTGCCGGCGAGCGCGATTTGCGCGAAGTTGAAGTGCCTGTTTGAGCCGTGGGCAAGATCTTCGGGGGTTCCTCATCTACGAGCTGTGAAGGTTCTCGAAAGGGTCGGGTTTCGCATTGTCACGATTCCGCGACACGATCCTGTGGACGCATTTACGATGGGCGGCATCGTTCGTGACGCATGTGCATCGCCTGAGGCTTCTTGCAATTTGAGACGCTCGGTGCCAAAGCCGGGCAGTTCAAGGCGAGTCAGGTCTGTTCCGACTAAGCATTCATTCGAATTGGCGACTATACGTCCAGGTGGATTACTTGCGGGTTGCCGACGATGCTCCCGGAATGAGGTCGCGTTGCGGCAACTGGACTGAAGTTGACGTTTCCGGAACGCGTGCGACAGGCTGGCAACCTCCGCGCGCACATTGCAGTTCCGACACAATGAAGAGCAATGAGGCTCGACGACTACAGGGTCGTGCTTTACCGGAACGGACCCAGCGGGTGGGTCGCCGAAGTTCCATCGATCCCGGGGCCGGACGTTGGGGGTGTGGGGCTGCTAAGGAAGATCCTTTCGGACTGCGCAATCGAACCTGAGCAGCTTCGCGCTTTGCTTTGAGCCTGATCGCTTCGGTGCGCACATCCGCGACCCGCTACCGAGTCTTTCGTCTGAGTCCGGGCGTCGCCGCAAGTTATGAAACGGCGCAACTTGACGGGAAACGCCCGACTGTTCCCGGTGCCTGAGCGGCGAAGGTCGACGTTAATGAGCGGAACGGCGACTTCTCGCTCATATGGAAGTGCCGGTACAGGAGACATCCCGAAAAGGGCATTAACGAAATGGGAATCCGGTATCGGCCAAGGTTAACGGCGACTCACCGGCTCCAGAGATGGACCGCGCATGTTACGAGATCGTTTGACGGTTTTGCACCTGGCGGGAAATGTTACTGACCCTGCTATTTTGCGGACTCTATGATTTGGATCTCACCCTTCAGCAGCCCGTTGACCATCTCGCCGAGAGGAACACCTTTTTCCTCAGCTTTTTCCGACAGGTAACGCTGGATCTCTTCGTCCAGATAGATTGGTACCCGCAACTCGGCACCCGGCCTGAAGAACTTAACGCGCTGCCCTTTCGAAAAATCGTACTCAGGCTTCATTGCTGTTCCTCGTACTGATCGATCTCAACTCTTGTTGGCCGCCGTGCGGAAATGATTCGAATGCGCGCAGTGTGTTCGTCAAGTTCCTCAAAGGTGTGGACAACAACCATATACCGACCCTGGAGATCCTTCCCCATCGTAATCCAGCGGACTTCGGTAACGCTGTGCTGGTCGTCGGCAATCGTGAGAGCAAGCGCATCACGAAAGACCTCGGCAGCGCGCTCAAAGTTCACTCCATGATTGTTGAGGTCGCTGCTCGCTTTAGCAGAATCCCATTCAAATTGGTGCACAAACGCTGCCATGGGCAATTGTATGTTAGCTCCAAACCACCGCGCCAGACGGGTGTGCCGTTGCGAGCGGTTGACCCGTCAACGGAAACAATCCACTTTGACGTGTAACGCCAGAGTCGTAAAGTGCATGGCTCGGAGCGGATTTGATCGCGCGTTGCAGGAGAACGACACCGTGCGAATGGCGTTCGCACGACCATATCTTCAGCGACTGTTGCTATGATCCTGCCATCCCGTTGGCGAAAGGCCCTTCTCCCCGTTGCCGCGTTCGCGTAAGGCGTAACATGGGAGTGTAGGCGCTAAAGTGCACGTACACTCCCACAGCAACTCGCAATCGCACGATCGTCACCACCATGTCCAGGCGGGGCAGGGTAGCGACACGGTCCTCAAATGGTCCCTCGCCGCCACGCTCATTTTCGTCTGCGTGCAGGTGGGTGCCGGTCTTACCGCCGGATCGCTGGCGCTGATCTCCGACGCTGGCCACAACTTCACCGATGCCCTCGCCCTCGGCCTCGCCCTGTTTGGCGTGTACCTCCGCCGCAAACCCGCGGACGAGTCCCGAACCTTCGGCTACCACCGAGGCGGTGTGCTCGCGGCATTCGTGAACGCGCTCTCCCTGGTTCTGCTCTCCCTCTTCGTCTTCCACGAGGCCTGGGAACGGCTCTGGAAACCGCAGCCCGTGGAAGAGTTCACCATGATCGCGGTGGCCGGACTCGGCATCGTGCTCAACGTCGGCATCATGCTGGGCCTGAAGGCCCACAGCAGCGACGTCAATATTCGAGCCGCGTTCGTCCACATGCTCGGCGATGCCCTCGGCTCGGTCGCCATCATCATCGGCGCAGTCGTCATCCGCAACACCGGGTGGTACGTCATCGATCCGCTGCTCTCCATCCTGATCGGCGCGCTGATCGTGTGGAGCTCCTGGGACGTGATCCGCGAATCGCTCAACATCCTGCTGGAAGGCATGCCCCGCGGCATCGAACTGAAGAACGTCACCGAAGCCATCCGCTCCGTTCCTGGCGTGCTCGACGTCCACGACCTGCACGTCTGGAGCCTCGGTTCAGGGGCTCATGCCCTCAGCTGCCACGCGCTGATTGAGGACATGCCACCGTCGGAAAGCGACTGCATCCTGCGAGGCATCACCCATGCTCTCGGGGATGACTTCAACATCCACCACAGCACAATCCAGTTCGAACATACGCGCTGCGCCGTCACCGGGAGCGGTTGCTCCATGGACAGCCGCTGCGGCCAACCCTGCTAAATGAACCGAAACTACTCGATTGCACTCCTGCCGGGCGACGGCATCGGCCCCGACGTTACCGCCGAAGCCGTAAAGGCCCTCCGCGCTGTGGAGGACCGCCATGGCTCCACTCTGTTTTCCTTTGAAGAGCTCTCCGTCGGTGCGGGCGAGTACCTCCGCTCCGGCAACCCGCTCCCCGAGCCGACCTTCGAACGGCTGAAGGACTTCGACGCCATCCTGCTCGGCGCCATGGGACTGCCTGACGTGCGCCGCCCCGACGGCACGGAGATGACGCCGCAGATTGAACTGCGCGAACGCCTCGACCTGTACTGCGGTCTGCGGCCCATCAGGCTCTATCGGCCGGAACACTCCCCGCTCAGCCCTGTGGATGGCCGGCCGCTGATCGACATGCTGCTGATTCGCGAAAACTGCGAAGGCCTGTTCTTCGCCCGCCATCAGAAAGTCGACCCCGAGGCTGACGAAGTGCGCGATGTCATGCGCGTCTCCCGAGCCTCCTCTGAGCGCCTCTTCCATTCCGCGTTCCAGCAAGCGCGCAAACGCCGCAAACACTGCACCCTGGTCGACAAAGCGAACGTCCTGCCCTCCATGGCATTCTTCCGCAGGATCTTTGACGAGATCGCGCGCGAGTACCCCGATGTCGAAACCAATCGAATCTACGTCGACGCCGCTGCGCTCTACCTTGTCCAGCGCCCCGACCGCTTCGACGTTCTGGTGACCGAGAACATGTTCGGCGACATCCTGTCGGACCTGATGGCCGGGCTCATCGGCGGCATGGGCATGGCGCCCTCAGCCGACATCGGCCCGAAATACGCGGTGTTCCAGCCTTCGCACGGGACCGCGCCCGACATCGCGGGGAAGGGAATCGCCAACCCGGTCGCCACTATCCTTTCGGCGGGTATGATGCTCGACTGGCTGGGACTTCCGGAGCAGGGCGCGTGGATTTGGAACGCAGTCGAAGCCGCCTTCCACGATCCCTCGAATAAAACGAAGGATCTGGGCGGAGATACCTCGACGACAGCGATGGGCGATACTATCGCCGCGCTCGTGCGTACAGTATAAGGAAACACCATGAGTATGACCCGCCGCAGTCTCCTCGCTACGCTCCCGGCCGCGGTTCTCGCGCAACGGCCAGCCGCAACGCTCCCAGACTGGCCCCAGTGGCACGGTCCAGACCGCACCAATCTCTCGAAGGAAACGGGTCTGCTCAGGCAGTGGCCCTCCGGCGGTCCCAAAGTAGTCTGGAAGATCGGTGGACTGGGCACCGGGTATGGTTCGGTGGCCATTGTCGGCGACCGCATCTATGTGCAGGGCACTAAGGACAACAAGAGCACTGTCTTCGCTCTCGACCGCGCCACCGGTCAGCCGAAGTGGACCGCGCCCATCGGCCGAGCCCTCGACCAGGATCGTGGCGGCGGCCCGCGCGGTACACCGACTGTAGAAGGCGACGTTCTCTACGTTCTGACCGAAGCGGGCGACCTGGCGCAGGTGCGGCTGAAGGACGCCAATGTGGTCTGGAATCGCAACATCCTCAAGGAATACGGCGGCAGCAATCCCCACTGGCACATCAGCGAATCGCCGCTGATTGACGGCAACAAGCTTATCGTCACGCCGGGCGGGCGCGGCGCGGGCATTGTGGCGCTGAACAAAGCCAACGGCGATGCTGTCTGGAAATCGGACCTCAGCGACGAAGCCGGTTACGCGTCCTGCATCGTCGCCGACATCCACGGTGTCCGTACCTATATGACGCTCACCGCCGACTCCGGTTGTGGCGTCCGAGCCTCGGACGGGAAGATGATGTGGCGTTATGAGCGAGCCTGCAACGGCACTGCCAACTGCACCACGCCGATCTACGCCAACAACAAGGTGTTCTACACCTCGGCGTATGGCACGGGTTGCGGCCTCGTCGACATCAGCAAAGCAGGCGAAGCGCTGAAGGCGACGGAGGTCTACTTCAACAAGGAAATGCAGAACCATCATGGCGGCGTCGTGCTGGTGAACGGGCACCTGTACGGGTCGTCCGGGTCGATCCTCACCTGCATGGATTTCGCCACCGGCGCCGGAAAATGGAAAGAACGCAGCGTCGGCAAAGGCAGCGTGACCTATGCCGAGGGCATGATCTACTACCTCAGCGAGACGCATGCGATGGCGCTGGTGGAAGCGAACCCGGCCGCGTATGTCGAAAAAGGCCGCTTCCCCGTCAGCGACGAGGGCCACCCGAGCTGGGCGCACCCCGTCGTCTGTGGAGGCAAGCTGTACATTCGAAACCAGTCGACTCTGACCTGTTACGACATCAAAGCGTAAACGGCACGGCCTGTTTCCTGAAAAGTTCCCGAATTACGGCCGGCGAGCCGTTACTAATTCCGCGGAAACCGGAACTCCGCTCCGAATTGTGCACCGCAGCAGTGCTTCAAAGCGAGGCCAGTCCCTGCCCCCGAGCACCTTGTGAAGGCCTTCCATGCGTTCCTGATCGGTGATGAAATCGGCTGCGGCTTCGGTGCTAAAGGTGGTGGTGCCCGCTACCAGCACCGCCTCGCGTTGCCGGTCCACGCCCCGCGCAAAAGTCACCAACGCATATTCGATCTGCGTCGCCCCTTCCGCGGACATGCAGTACAACTTCTCCTCGCCCGCCCTGGGCTGAAGGTTCTCGAAGCACCCGGCGTCGGCCCTCGGCTCCTGACCATACGGCTTCAGCCGGAAGCTTCGCCCCATCTGCACATCGAACAGCGGCACATTATGCGGAGGAGCGCCGACAAAGATGACGTTGTGCCCCCGGGTGTCGTCCCAGCTGAACAACTGCGCTCGCCGCGGCCGTAAATTCCCGTTCATGCGTGCAAACACGCTGCTCAACGCATGCACCGCCATCACCTCACCCGCCCCGGTGTAGCCGTTGTTGATTACGGTGCCCTGATCGCGGGTCGCGTCAAACATCCGCAGGCCCGTACCCGACGTTCCCACCAGTTTGGGATTCGAGTACACCAGGATCGTCTCGGTGCGGTCCTTCATAAACAGCTTCCAGAAGGAACGGACATCGGGGTCGGTGGGACGCGTCGCCCACCACGCCACCGCCGCAATGACCACAACGAAAATGGCGATGCCTGCTGTCGCGAACCACCGCGCACGCCGGTTCGGCGGTGCCACTGCCGCCTCCGGGACCGGCGGGGGCGCGGTCTCCGGTTCCGCACCCCGGTAGCTTGCCATTATGGTGTAGCTGCCCTTCGGGATCTCAATGTAGACCCTCTCGCCGACACCCTCGGAGACGTAGTACTCCGCCAGCTTGGACCGCAACCGTGTCGTCTGGACCCGAACTACCGGATCCAGCTTCGGGTCGAAATCCACGCCCCGGCCCAGCAGCTTTGTGGCAACGTCGTGTTCCTTTGGGGGATGGTCAGGCGACTCTACGCTCTTATCCGCCAGGTAGCGAAGCAGGTTACGCAGTGTTTCCGAGCCGCTGAAACTCTTGCTGGCCAGTATCCGGTCGAGCTCCTTTCGGGTCTCGTCGGGAGTCGGATTACTCAGGGGTGCGGCGGACAAAGCCATTTAAAACAACCGGGTACCCAGCAATCTATCACGTTTCATACCGTTTCAAACACCTTTCATACTTCCATAAACCGATTAACGGGAATAGGCTTGCCTCAACCATGAGGCAGAAACTCCTTTTCGCACTGCTTGCTGTCGTCTCTGTTGTGACGGCCCAGGTCAACACATCTTCAGTTAGTGGAACGGTCCTCGACGCGTCCAGTGCGGGGGTCGCCGGAGCAGGCGTAACACTGTCCAATCAGGAAACCGGTGTGCGGCTGACCGCCACCTCTGGCTCAGCCGGCAACTATCTGTTCCCGGCGCTCCAGCGCGGCATCTACCGCCTGACCGTGGAAGCACCTGGCTTCAAGACCTTCGAACGCAGTGGCCTGACGCTCGCGGTCGGCGACAAGATCGGCGTCGACGTGAAACTCGAACTGGGCAACGTCACGGAGAAGATCGAGGTCACCGCCGAGACGCCGCTGCTGACTACCACCAACGCCAGCCTCGGTCAGGTCATCGACAACCGCAAGATCATGGAACTCCCGCTGCCCGGCCGCGATCCGGCCCGCCTGGTCCAGCTGGCACCCGGCGTTGGCGGACGCGACAGCAACCTTGGCGACCTGCGGCTCGGTGGCGGACGAACCCGTCTGGTCGAGTTCTATGTCGACGGCTCGCCCACTTCAGCCGTCTCCGACGCTCGCTCCACCGCGCTTCCCTCCATCGACGCCATCGAAGAATTCAAGGTGGAGACCAACAACCTGTCCGCCGAGTACGGACGGCTCTCCGGCGGTGCTATTAACATCCAGACCAAGGCGGGAACCAACCAGTGGCACGGCTCGCTTTACGAGTTCGGCATGAGTGACATTTTCAATGCGAGGGACTGGGATTCCAACCGCCGCGGCGCCTCCAAAGCCGCCTTCCAGCGCCACCTGTTCGGCGGAACCATCGGCGGTCCGGTGATGATCCCGAAGCTCTACAACGGGCGTAACAGGTCCTTCTTCTTCTTCAACTTCGACGGGGAACGGCAGAATCAGGAAGGTCTGCTGCGGCTCGCCACCATGCCGACGGCGCTGGAGCGCGCGGGCGATTTCTCCCAGACTCTCAACACCAGTGGTCAGAAGGTGACCGTCTATGACCCGACCACTTACAATCCCGCTACCAACAGCCGCACGCCGTTCGCCAATAACCAGATCCCGTCTAACCGCTTCGACCCGGTCTCGCGCTACATGCTCTCCCTCTGGCCGCTCCCGAATCGTCCCGGCGACCCCGGCAACGGCGTAAATAACTTCGCGGGCCAGTCCTCCAGCGAATCACAGCGCAACGACATTACGGCTCGTTTCGATCAGAACTTCGGATCCAGCCAGCGCCTCTACGTCCGACTCACGCGCAAGAACAGCCAGTCACTGCCCAACTACTGGGCTGGCCCGGCGACGTCCGGCGTGCGCCCGTCCTGGGAGACGCAGACCGGCTCCACCGTCAGCTACAACTGGACGGTCAGGCCGACCTTCCTGGTTTCCGCACAGTTCGGTGCTGCGCCGCGCGATTCCACCTATTACCCGGTGTTCGACAATTTCGACCCCACTCAGATCCCGTTCGCGGCCAACGCCAAGCGGGAGCTGGACCCGCGCTTCATCCCGAACATGAATTTCGAGAAGGTATCGGGTCTCGGCGTCAATTTCCAGACCACCTGGCTTCGCGACCGCTATTTCTTCGGCAATCTGTCGGCAACGAAAATCTGGTCGCGCCATACCGTCAAGTTCGGTTATGAGCAACGCAAGTCGTATCTGAACAACAACGAAGCGGGGACGCCGTCCGGAGGGGCCAATTTTGACGGCCGCTGGACCGGGGTGAACTACAACGCCGCCTTCGCACAGCAGGGCTCGGGGTTCGCCAGCTATCTGCTGGGTCTGCCGAACAACTTCAATTTCGACGGCAACAAATTCGGCTGGGCCGTACTCTTCGCCAACCACGCGCTGTTCGTTCAGGACGACTATAAGGTCAGCAACAAACTGACACTGAACCTGGGTCTCCGCTGGGAATACGAAGCACCCGAGACCGAACGCTTCAACCGCCTTATCTACAGCGATTACGGCGCCGATATGGGCTTCAAAGTCCGCAGCGACTTCAACTTCCAGCGCGACGTGATCGCCACAGGACTGCTCCCGGCCGGTTCTCCCGCGCCGAACCTGAGCGGCCCGTTCCTCGGCGGCATCGGCGTGGTGGCCAGCCCCACCCGCAGCGAACGCGGCAACTCGAACTCTCAGTGGAAGAACTTCGGCCCGCGGCTCGGCCTCGCGTACGCCCTTGATGCAAAGACCGTACTTCGCAGCGGCTTCGGCATCCTCTACTCCGGCTTCACCGGCAACGCGTCTGGTGCCGGGTCGTTGTCGATGCAGACCTACTTCAACTCCACCGGATCGGCGATTGTGACCAGGGACAATGGCGCCACCCCGGCAGTCTCACTCAGCAACCCGTTCCCGGCCGACGCCGGTCTGTTCCCCGGCACCAACGATCCCGCCGAGATCATCCGCCGCTACATGGGCAACTCCAGCTTCGGTTACGCCATCGACCAGCGGCCTTCCTACGAGATCAGCTACAACCTCGGACTCCAGCGTCAGATCGGGAAATGGGTTGCCGAAGCCAGCTTCGTGGGCAACCGTGGCGTGCATCTCTACGTGGGCGGAAACCCGCTGATGAGCACGCTTGACCCGCCGTACCTGAGCCTGGGCACAGTGCTCGACCGAAACGTACCAAACCCCTTCTTTGGCACCCTCGCGGCTAACAACAACAGCGTCCTCAATCAGCCGACCGTCGCGTACAAATACCTGCTCATGCCTTACCCTCATCTGGCAGGCGGCACGCGAATCCTGCAGCGATCCACAGGAAATTCGACGTATACCGGAGGCTTTTTCCGGCTGGAGCGGAGGTACTCCAGCGGCATCAGCCTGTTGCTCAGTTACACGGTTTCGAAGCTAATTGAGGACACCGCCGCCAAGACAGGCACGCAGTACGGCCTCCCGCAGGACGGCAAAACGTTCAAAGACATTCGCGGGATCTCCGTGCAGGATATTCCCCAGAAACTCGTCGCCACGTACCTGTACGATCTGCCCTTCGGCAAAGGCAAGCGGTGGCTCGGCTCACCTTCGGGGGCCGGTGGACGCGTAGCGGATGCTGTGGTCGGCGGCTGGAAGGTGTCCGGCTTTACCGTCATCCAGTCGGGGTATCCGCTACAGGTTCGTCAGACCGACAATTTTATCGGCGGACTTGGCTATGGGAACCTGCGGCCCACGCTGGTGGGCAACTATGTGAACGACAACAGCGTCAGTTCCGCGGTTGGGTTCCCGGCTGCCGGAAAGCCTCGCTATCTGAACCTGGAGGCCTTCCAGACCACGCCCCGCTTCCAGTTCGGCAGCGTCCCGCACGTCCTGCCGAACCTCCGGCAGCCTCGCTTCAATCAGACCGACTTTTCGGTGATGAAGAACTTCAACTTCACGGAAAAGAGCTTCCTGCAGATCCGTCTGGAGAGCACCAACTTCTTCAATCACCCGGTGTTCCAGCTGGATGCAAACGCGCAAAACGTGCAGCGAGCCGAGTTCGGGTATCTGCAGTCACTGCAGAACAGCCCGAGAACCATGCAGTTCGGCGCACGTTTCGTATTCTGATACCGAGAACGATGATTTTTAAACTATTCGCCGCCGTGGCTCTGGCAGTGACCGCGGCGGCAGCGGCAGACGATCCGTACCTGACGCAACTCTACGACAAGCTTCACGATTCGCCCATGCAGCGCAAGATCCGGGAGCTGGCGCCGATGCCATTTGGTGTCGTCTTCCTTCCCTGGAGCGGCATGACCGAGCAGCAAATGCGGGAGCACTTCCGCCTGATGAAGAAGCTCGGCTTCAATAATCTGAAGCAGACGCAGGAAACGCCCGAGTGGCCCCAGGCAAAGGTGCTGGAGATTGCGCTGGAAGAAGGCATCATCCCGTTCTGGTACGGCGAGGGCGGCTGGGAGCGCGTCACACCGGAGCTTCTGCGGAAACTCGGGCTGCCGGAGAACGCAACAAAACAGCAGATCCGCACCGACCCCCGCATGCTTGCGTACCAGAAGGAGGTAATACGCAAGGGCATCGCGCTCGACAGCGGCCGCCCGCACCTCGAAAGCACGGGATTTAAGTTCACCCCGGACCCGATACTCCGCTCCGAAGATGTGAAGTTCTTTCAGCGCTGGCTGCGGGACAACTATAAGTCACCCCTTGAGATCGCTGTTGCCTGGAACCAGTACGAGGTCGGCATCGACGCAAAACCATTCCAAAGCTGGGATGACGTCGACAGCGGTGTTGCGCACATTGCTTCACTCCCCAACAACCTCCGCGGATATGGCGGCGAGTACGGCCGCGTTCGCGACGTGCTCCGCTTCAAGGCCGAATACCACACGCGCGACATCCAGTCTCTGGCCAACGCCGCCAACAAAACGAACCCAAACGCCCCCACACGCACCGGCGGCGAAATGGGTTTGTTTCTCCCTTTCGCCTGGCGCGCGACAAAGATGGAAGCGCTCGCCAATACCCAGACGCAGACCGGCTCGTTCTACCCGTCCATCCACTTCGCCTGGCACTTCGGCGAGGTCGGCTATGAGGTCCCGCTGCCCATTTATATGCAAGTGAGCTTTGCGGCAGACCTGTTCAAGGGCGGCTGGACTGGCGCCTGGGAGAGCACAGGGGGGCCGCAGCAGTTCACCGGAGCCAAGGGCTGGGACTACGAGCAGGGCTCGACCACACCTGGCTTCAGCGCCACCGCCGGCACTATCACGCAGCTTTTCCTGTCGTACCTGGCTGGCGGCTTTAAAGGCGCGGGCGTGTGGACCTGGAACTTTCGACGGGCCGGCTGGGAAGGCGGCGAGTACGCGCTCCTCGACCGCAATGGCAAGGCCACGGAACGGGCCATTCGCGCGGGCCAGATCGCCCAGGCTGCCGAAAAGCTCCGCGACGAACTCTGGGAAGCCCGCAAAGAACCCCAGGTCGGCGTGCTGTACAACTGGGACAGCGACGCCATCTGGGCCGCCATGTCTCTCCGCGGGCGCGACCACTTTCGCCACTATCCCATGCAGGCCCGCGTCGGTATCAGCCGGGCGTTGATCAACGGCAGCATCCCCTGGGAACACGTTACTCCCGCCGATATCGAAGCCGGTCTGGCACCCCGTTACAAGGTCATTTACCTGCCGGCACAAATCGCTGTTTCCAACCAGTTGCTGGAAAAGCTGATTGAGTATGTGAAGAACGGGGGACGCGTCGTGCTCGATGCCCCTGGCGCTCTGTATGACGAGCACGGGCTGGTCCTCAATACCGCCGAGGGCTCCGCCTTCGAGCGCCTGTTCGGCGTCGAGATCAGCGACAGCCAGTACTCCAGCAACGTGGTGCGGGTGCTGATGAATCAGAAACTCGATGGGTTCGTTTTCGCTCTGACACCGACCCGGGCGCAGGTCAAACTGCGCTTCCAGACCGATGAGCCGGCCGTGACGGAAGTGAAGCTCGGCAAGGGCGCGGCTGTCGTGCTGGCATGGGACGCATCGTACGCGCATTTCAAGCCCGGCAAGAGCAACCTCGAGTTCCAGCTTAGGAAGTACCTGATGGGGGATCTCAAGCCGCCCTATTCCTGCCTCGGAGCCGCCGTCTACCGCCTCGCCGCTCCCGCCGCCGACCACTACTTCTTTATCAACGAATCGGATACGAAGTCAGTGCGGCTGGACACGGGTGCATTCCGCTACAGTTCCGCCACCGATGTTCTCACCGGCAAACCGGTGGACACCACGAAGCCCATTCCACTCGAGCGCTTTAGTGGCCGCTGGCTTCGTTTGGAAAAAGCGCCGCGCCAGTGACTCCGGTCACTGCCTGGTCGTCAGGAACCCGCGCATACTCAGGTCATGGGTTATGTACTGGTTCCGAACTTACTGACTGAGACCGCAATCCCGGAGAAGGGCATCCTCAGCCACACGCTCCACAATGACGACGCGCTGAAGGTGATCCTGTTCGGCTTCGCGCAGGGCCAGGAACTGACGGCGCACACCGCACCGATGCCCGCCACCATGATGTTCCTTGAAGGCGATGCCGAGCTGACGTTAGGCGACGAAAAGGTGGACGTCGGCCCCGGTGCACTGGTGCACATGGAGCCGAAACTCACGCACTCCGTTGTGGCAAAGACACCCGTGCGGATGCTGCTTTATCTGCACAAATCAGCTAAACCGGCTGCCTGATTATTTCGAGAGGAAGAAATTCCCCACGAACATGGAGTCGATCCCGGAGGAGAAGAAGCTGCGCGCCGCGTCACGAGGCGAACAGACCAGCGGGTCGCCGAACAGGTTGAAGCTGGTGTTGTACAGCACCGGCAGCCCCGTAGCGCGGCCCGCGGCTTGCAGCAGCTTGTAATAGAGCGGGTTGTCCTCTCGGCGAACGGTGTGGACGCGCACCAGGTCGTCGCCCAGAATCGCCGACTGAAACGTCTTGCGATGGGCCGCCTTCACCCGGCCCACTGTCGCCAGATACCGCGCATTCGGACCGACATCGAAATATTCCCCCGCCTGTTCTTCCGGTACCGATGCCGCGAATTTCCGAAATGATTCGCGATGCTTGATAAATACGTTCAGATTTTCCGTGGAATACGGATTCAGTGGCGACGCCAGAATACTACGATTCCCCAGCGCCCGCGGCCCGAATTCCATCCGCCCGTGCATCCACGCCACAATCTGGTTGTCGCTAAGCTGCGCCACCGCCAGGTCGATGATCTCGTCCATGGTGATGAAATACCGGAAATGCAGCTTGCAGTTTTCCAGAACCTGCTTAATTTCCTCCGCACGAAACTGCGGTCCGAAACACAGATCCCCGAGGGCCACCCTGGCCGTCTCCCGGTACACGCCATGCCACGCCGAGAACACCGCGCCCAGTGCGGTTCCCGCGTTGCCCGCTGCCGGCTGAACGAACACCTCGCGACCCTGTTCCAGTGACGAAACCAGCAGCGCGTTCATTGCCAGACCACCGGCCAGGCACAGCCGCTTCGCATCGCCCGCCATGCGACCCACAGCCTTCTCCACAGCCCGCTGCACTCCTGCCGCGATATGCGCATGCAGCCCCGCAGGCACCGGCGCATCCGGATCCAGATCGAGCGCCCGGAAAAACTTCGAGCTAAACCCGCTGCTTCGCTCGGCATTAAACCAGGACCGGTCGAAGCTCGGCCAGTCCCCGCCCAGCATCTCGTCGAACACGCCCACGTAGCGGTCATCGCCCGAAGTCGACAGCCACTGCACCTTGTGCTCGTCCGCATTCGGCTCAAACCCCAGCAGCTCCGTCACCCGCCCGTACAGCCCGCCGAGCGAATCGGGAACATACAGTTCCTTATCGACCGCCAGTTCCGTCCCGTGCCCAAGCCACCTGGCTCCGCACCGCACGTCGCCTCCGCGATCCAGCGTCAGCACCGTCGCTTCGTCAAATGGCGAAGGATAATACGCCGAGGCCGCATGCGCCATGTGATGCTCAACAACCACGATCCGCGCGTTTGGAAAGCGCGTCCGCAGTGCCAGCGGAATGTTCTCAGCAAACGGGCGCACCACAGCCACGCAGTCGATCTCCGCAGGCTTCACACCCGAGGCCGTCAGGCACGACTGAATCGCGTGGTCCGGCACCCCGTTCGCCGTGGCGCGCCGGGCAATCTTCTTCTCCTCAGCCGCTGCGGCGATCTGCCCGTTGCGCAACAACGCGCACGCAGCCTCATTGTGAATACCGCCCAGACCCAGAATGTTCATCGATTACTTTCCCCGCTTCTCAATCTTTGCCCACGTGTCGCGCAGGCCAATGGTGCGGTTCAACACAAGGCTCCCCGGCTTTGAATCGAGGTCGGTGCAGTAGTAGCCCAGCCGCTCAAACTGATACCGGCTGCCCTGTGTCGTGTCGGCCAGCGCCGGTTCCAGCTTGCACCCGCGAGTAATTTCCAGCGACGCGGGGTTCAGGTTGGCCGTGAAGTCCTGCCCGTCCTCGACATCGCTCGGAATCTCTTTCACGAACAGGTTGTCGTACAGCCGGACCTCGGCGTCCACCGCGTGCTGCGCCGATACCCAGTGGATGGTCGACTTCACCTTGCGTCCGTCGGGAGCGTTGCCGCCCTTCGTCGCCGGATCGTAGGTGCAAAGCAGTTCCACCACGTTCCCCTCGGCGTCCTTGATCACCTCGCGGCACGTGATGAAGTACGCATACCGCAGCCGGATCTCGCGACCCGGAGCCAGCCGGAAATACTGCTTCGGCGGATCCTCGCGGAAATCGTCCTGCTCGATGTAGAGCGTCTTTGAGAACGGAACGATGCGCTTGCCGGCCGATTCGTCCTCGGGGTTATTCACCGCTTCCATCTCTTCCACCAGGTCGTCGGGATAGTTGGTGATGGTGACTTTCAGCGGATGCAGTACCGCCATCACGCGGATGGAGCGCCGGTTCAAATCCTCGCGAAGATAATGCTCCAGCAGCGAAAGCTGCGTGATGCCATTCGTCTTCGAGACCCCGATATTCGCCACAAAATTGCGGATCGCCTCGGGCGTGTAACCGCGCCGCCGGATCCCGCACAGCGTAGGCATGCGCGGATCGTCCCAGCCCGAGACGTGCCCGTCGCGCACCAGTTGCAGCAGCTTGCGCTTGCTCAGCAGCGTGTAGGTCAGGTTCAGCCGGTCGAACTCAAACTGCTGCGAGGGGAATATCCCGAGCTGCTCGATGAACCAGTTGTACAGCGGCCTGTGGTCCTCAAACTCCAGCGTGCACATGGAGTGCGTGATGTTTTCCATCGAGTCCGACTGCCCGTGCGCGTAGTCGTACATCGGGTAGATGCACCACTTGCTGCCCGTGCGGTGGTGATCCATGCGCAGGATGCGGTACAGCACCGGGTCCCGGAAGTTCAGGTTCGGCGCCGCCATGTCGATCTTCGCGCGCAGTGTCCGAGCCCCGTCCGGGAACTCGGCCGCCTTCATGCGCGTGAACAGATCCAGGTTCTCGGCGACGGTGCGGTTCCGGTACGGGCTTTCCTTACCAGGCTCGGTCAGCGTCCCGCGGTAGGCGCGCATCTCTTCCGCGTTGAGGTCGCAGACATACGCCTTACCGTCCTCAATGAGCTTGACGGCCCAGGCGTAAAGCTGATCGAAGTAATCTGAGGCGTAGGACAGCCCATCCCATTCGAACCCCAGCCAGCGCACGTCGGCCATGATGGAGTCGACATACTCGGTCTCTTCTTTTGACGGATTGGTGTCGTCGAAGCGCAGGTTGGTGGTGCCGCCGAACTCATCGGCGAGCCCGAAATCGAGGCAAATGGCCTTGGCATGGCCAATATGCAGGTACCCATTCGGCTCCGGAGGAAACCGCGTACAAATCCGCCCGCCATGCTTCTCAGACTGGAGGTCCTGGATCATGATGTCGCGAATGAAGTTAGACGGGCCTGTCGATTCCGCCGGCGCGGGAACACCGGGTTCCGGGGCTGGATTGCTCATATAACTCCATTGTCAACCACCCCGTTTCCAGGTGGCCATTCAGCACTCCCCGGGGAACCGAGCCCGCAGCCTAGCGACCAGATCCGGGCGGTCAATGGAGTTCCAGGCCTCGATCGCCTCCGCCAGATGCTGACGCCGCGCCTCAGACCCCGGGGCGTCGAGTCTTGCAAAATGATACAGGCACAGTCCGGCCGAGTACGGCTCCGGCAGCGCCCGAAAGATGGCGAGCGCCTCGGCGTACTGTTCCCTTGCAGGGTCCACCAGTCCTTCCGCTGCGTCCACCTGCCCGAGGCTCCGGATGCAGTTGGCCTCGCCGAGCCGGGAGCCGACCTCGCGGAAGATGGGGAGGGCTTCGAGGAAGCGCAGGCGAGCCTGTTCGTGGTCGGAGCGCTGGAGGGCGATGTCGCCGAGGCTCATGATGCAGTTGGCCTCGCCGAGCCGGTCGCCGAATTCGCGGTAGATGGGGAGAGCTTCGAGGAAGCGCAGGCGAGCCTGTTCGTGGTCGGAGCGCCGGAGGGCGATGTCGCCGAGGCTCTGGATGCAGTTGGCCTCGCCGAGCCGGTCGCCGACTTCGCGGTAGATGGGGAGAGCTTCGAGGAAGCGCAGGCGAGCCTGTTCGTGGTCGGAGCGATCGAGGG
>JAWXCM010000371.1:0-8781 GCA_034408745.1 Bryobacteraceae bacterium | reverse complement strand
CGACCCCTGCCCTGCATCGGCGAAGCTCTCCGTCAGCAGTTCCGTAATGCCGTCGGAGATGATTCGAACCCGGTCGCCGCCCGAGGTCACCTGAAACGGCAGCACCGCGATCTGGCGAGCCGAACCGCGCGGCGGGAGATTCGCAATCACAGCTGGTTCTGAAGGACCGCGCCGAGCCTGCCACCACCACCCTGCGCCGGCAGCCAGCACCAGCACCCCAGCCACAACACCGGCTCGAACCGACTTGCGCCCCAGCCGGGACACGGACATCGTCTGTGTCTCAACCTGCGCCGGCAACCCGAGTTCCTGCGAAACTGCCCGAAGTTCCGCCTCAAACTCAAGCGAACTCGGCCACCGCCTGGTCCGATCCCGGGCCAGCGCTTTCTCCACGGCTGCGGAAAGACGCGGGGGCAGATCCGGCCGCAGACTACTCAGTTGCGGCGCATCGGTCTCGACGATTGCGCGCATCAGAGCCATGTGGTTCGGCGCCCGAACAGGCGTTGCCCCGCTCAGCATCTCAAACAGCACCACGCCGAGGGACCAGATATCGCTGCGCGCGTCGATGTCCTGGCCGAGCGCCTGTTCGGGCGACATGTAGGCTGGCGTGCCCGTGGTAATTCCCGTTGCCGTCAGCCGCTGCATTTCCGGGTGAATCGCGAGGCCAAAATCGAGTATCCAGACGTGACTGGATGGGCCGATCAGAATATTGCCCGGCTTGATATCCCGGTGCACAATCCCGAGTACGTGCGCACTCTGCAGCCCGGCGAGGACTTGCATGGCTATGTGAACCGCGGAGCCGGGCTCCAGAGCGCCCCGTGACAGGGTTCGGGCGAGCGTTTCTCCCTCCAGCAGCGCCAGCGCGATAAACGCCTGCCCGTCCACCTCATCGACGTCGTACACGGGACACACGTTGGGATGACGAATCCTGCCTGCGGCCCGGGCTTCGTTGAACAGGCGTACCCGGCTCTCTGGATCCAGCGCGTCGGGCGGCAGAAACTTGAGCGCAACAGGGCGTTGCAGGCGCGTATCTTCGGCTCGATACACCACACCCATACCGCCCTTGCCCAGCGGCCCGACAATCCTGTACCGCCCGATCTGGTCGCCGATATCAGACATTCTGGTCGTTAACTGGAACTTCCCAGAGGGAATACACGAACGTCATCCGGCCGGCCACACGGGAGTAGCCGTGCAACGAATATGCCTCGACATTTTCGCGCGGCGTCAGTTCGACCACCGCCTCGTGCAGAAAGCCCTGCGTGGTGTCGATCCTCGCACGAACATGACTAAACTCATCGCTTAGGTCGACGCGATCGATGTTGAGTGTGGTGAACTGCACCACTAACCGATCACGGGTGCGGTCCGCGGAGACTAGTTCGATGACAAACTCCCGGCGGTCGTTCAGCGCCTGGCAGGCGAGCGGCACCAGGTCGACAAACTCATTGAGAGCCGACTCCATCGAATCGGGCATAAAGCTGAAGTCTGCTCGCACGCCCTCATCTTCGACACCTGTGCCGTACTCCTCAACACGGGTTCCGGAGCTCTGGTCTTTCCCGACCCGGCAGCAGCGCCGGATCGCCACCGACATCCCGACGCCGCCAGGAAGCTGCTTCAGAGGCAGGCTCTCACTGGAGGGGATGATGCCGCACAGGGTCTGGTGATCCCAGACGTTGCCGCCACCGCCACCCGTCCCCTGGTCCACCGCGATGATTTTGCCGATGCCGTTGTCCTGAAATCCGGCCGCGAAGATGTCGGCCGAACTGTAGGACAGCGCGTCCACCAGCAGAATGCTGTCGCCGTTGTAGACACGTCCGCCCGGGTACCCCTCCTCTGCGGAGGTCATGGGAAAACCCGGACTGAGCCATTGCGGGTCGGCTGGCCACTGGGGGAACGAGTCGATCCAGGGCTCTAACGTGATCTTTATCCCTTTCAGCTGGTTGTACTCGGGGACCGTCGACGGTCCCTTCCGCCTGAGTTCCAGGACATCCTGTATCACGGCGCGCATGCCCGGGTTGTCGGGCAGGTGGAATGGCATGGTTCGGACCGGTGAAGCGCTCAGCATTCGCAACACAGATTCGGCCGTGGCGATCTTCCCGCCAGGGTTGCCCCTGATGTCGATGACCAGCCCGTCCGGAGCGTGCTTGTCCATCAGGAGAAGGATTCGGCGGAAGTCCTCCTCCATCGCCAAGCCCGTGTTGTCATTGCCGAAGCTGCGAATCCGCACGTACCCAAACCGAGCTTCCGGCCTCGCCGGATCGGTCAGCAGTGTGGGGGACAGCGGGCCCGGGCCGTTTCTGCCAGTGGTTAGCTGATACTCGAAGTTGCTGGTGCTCAGCTCTGGCTCGTCGAACCCGGCCGTCGCCTGGGAAGCTTCCGGTTTGGGTGACCCCGGAAGCAACAGCCGGGCTGCGTCGAGTGCCTCTGCCGAAGCCGAGTTGACGCTGAACGCTGTGTCAGGCAGCGCAACTTTCCCGCCCATTTCAACCGCCACCGACCACGGCATACGGAGCGCCTTTACTTCCGTACCGCCGCGCGCAGTGTAGGCCACCATCACCGAATCCTCATCGGGAACGGTGCAATAGCGCAACGGCCGCATGGTCGCCGTGAGCAATCCACGTCCGACCCGTGTGGCGAGTTCCCCCGCGGGCTGTCGCCCTTCGGCATCGGTGACAAACTCCAGCGTGGATTTGCCACCCACGGAAAGAACCTCCGCGCCGGGTCCGAAGCCGTCCACCTCCCGCATTACGCGCGTTACTACGAAGCGATATGCCTGGTCCGAATCCCGCCAGCACCGCATGCCGAACGGCAGAAACGCAATCGACTGCGCCCAGGGCAGAGGCGCCTTGTAGATGGTGTGGGGATCACGGGCGAGCCCGAAATACAGGATCATCCGTTTATGGAACTCCGCATCGCTGAGCGAGCCTGCTTCCTCCCGGAACCCATGCAATGCCGCGGGATCGAAGTCCGGATAGAGTTCCCGCTTGAAGGGCAGGTGGGAATACAGGTTCTCCAGCAGGAGAATGGCCTGATCGACGATGGTGCGTTTGTCCTCGGGCAGCAGGCGGATGGAGGGTTCCATCTTCAGGAACTCAGCCCGGCTGACAACCTTGACACCGCTGGACAGGCGCTCCAGCCAGGCGAGGTCCGTGGTGAAGCGGTCTGTGGCAATTCGGACAGCCGCGTCTATCGCGTCAGCAAGCTCTCGGATCATCTGGGTATGGGAACACTATGCCACAAAACACGAAGGGCACCGTGGCCTTTTGCAGGTCGCGGTGCCCTTTGTGGGTTCAGTTACAGCCCGGATCTATTCCGGTTCTGAGCGGCGCTTTTTCCGGTTGCGCTTGCGAGCGAGGGCTTCTTTGGTACGCTTCTTCTCGCCGGGCTTCAGGTAGAAAGAGTGACGCTTGATCTCTTTAATGATGTCTTCCTGCTGCACCTTGCGCTTGAAGCGACGTAACGCACTTTCGAGCGTTTCACCGTCCTGCACGATGACTTCTGCCAATTAAAACTCACCCCCTCGCTGTTTCAGTACTCTTACTATCATAGCTGACAGGTGCCACTCCCGTACATTCGCGTTCATCCCGGTGACAACGTCGCCATCATCCCCGACCCCGAAGGCGTCCGCACGGGCGATTCGTGGCCCGACGGCCTGACTGCGTCCGAGCCCATTCCGCAATCTCAAAAGATCGCGCTGCGCCCGCTGCAGCCCGGCGAACCCGTCGTCCGCTACGGACAGGTCATCGGCTCGGCGAACCGTGACATCACGCCCGGCACGTGGCTGCGGCATGAGTTCATGGAGCTTCCCACCGCGCCGCCGCTCGACCAACTTCCTTTGGCCACCGCGATCCCGCGCGCGCTGCCCCCTTTGGAGGGCCGCACGTTTGAGGGCTATCGCAACGCCGACGGCTCGGTTGGGACGCGCAACCTGCTGGGCATCACGACTACCGTGCAGTGCGTCGCGCCTACGGTCGACTACGCCGTGCGCCGCATCAAGGCCGAGATTCTGCCCCGCTACCCGAACGTCAGCGACGTGGTGGCCATCACGCACAGCTACGGTTGCGGCGTGGCGATCGACGCGCCCGGCGCCGCGGTGCCCATCCGCACCATCCAGGCCATCAGCCTCCATCCCAACATCGCGGCATCGCCACTGGTAGTCAGCCTGGGGTGCGAGAAGCTTCAGCCGTCGCGCCTCTTCTCCCGCCCCTCGGACTTCGCCGTCCTCGACCCGCCAAACGTGATCCGGCTGCAGGATCGCGGAGGGTTCGCCGACACGGTCTCGGCCATCATGGAAGCGGCCGAGCGCAGGCTCGCCGTGCTTGATCGCCGCCGCCGGACCACGTGCCCAGCATCCGAGCTGTCCGTCGGCCTGCAGTGCGGCGGCAGCGACGCGTTCTCCGGCGTCACCTGCAACCCCGCTGTGGGTTACGCAGCCGACCTGCTGGTGCGCGCCGGCGCCACTGTGCTGTTCAGCGAAGTCACCGAGGTCCGCGACGCCATCCACCTGCTGACGCCCCGCGCCATCAACGTCGACGTGGCGCGCGATCTGATCCGCGAGATGGCCTGGTATGACGAATATCTCGCGCGCGGCAGTGCCGACCGCAGCGCCAACCCAACGCCCGGCAACAAGCGTGGCGGCCTGGCCAACGTGGTGGAAAAAGCACTCGGGTCCATTGCCAAGTCGGGGACATCGGCGATTCAGTCGGTGGCCAGCCACGGCGAGAAGGTGCGGACGCGCGGCCTCGTCTTCGCCGCCACGCCGGCCAGCGACTTCATCTGCGGAGCGCAGCAGCTGCCCTCGATGAACCTGCACGTGTTCACGACAGGCGAGGGTACGCCGTACGGCCTCTCGATGGTGCCTGTGGTGAAGGTGTCGTCGCGCACCGCGCTCGCCGAGAAATGGCACGACCTGATCGACGTCGACGCGGGAAGCATCGCCACCGGTCAGGCCACCATTGAGCAGGTCGGAGAACAGCTCTTCGAGTACATCCTTGACGTTGCCAGCGGGCGCAAAAAGACCTGGGCCGAGCACTGGGGCCTCGGCAACGCGCTCGCCGTCTTCAACCCCGGCCCTGTTACTTAAGCTGGTAGAAGGTGTACGTGTAGGTCCAGCGAGTCTCCTCACCGGGCTTCGCCGACACGTCGATGTACGCCTCCGGGCAGAGCGTGGAGGGGATCGACCAGTAGATGATCTTCTGAATCGGCTTGTCGCCCTGAATGCGAACGCCCGCGCCGGCTTTCTTGTGCTCCACGCGGAAGTCGTAGTCCTTCGAGTCGCTGCCGAATCCTTCGATTTCCGTGAATGCGCTCTCGCCCTGTACAAGCTGCTTCTTGTAGGTCAGCGTCCGGCCTTCGAACGCGGCCAGTTCTGCTTTCAGCGGCCGGGGCCCCGAGCTCTTCGGATCGAAAACAAACTTGACTGAAGCCTCCGGCCCGGTGGGCTGCCCGTCGATCACGAAGAAGTTGTGGTTGTACTGCATCGTTTCCAGAGGCTTGCGGCCCGTGTTGCGCAGCGAGTGCTCAATGATCATCTTCGGCTGTGCCGCGTCACCCACCAGCCGGATCGTCTTCGTGTATCGATACGCATACCCGTTGGTGTCGCCGAGTTCGTGAATGAACTCGATCATGTCGCGACCCGGTTTCACCGTCCACTTGCCGCCGTCGACAATGTCGTAAGTGCGGAAGCGCTCATAGGGCTTGTCCACGGCTTTGGTCACCGCACCGACGCCGATGCGTACAAACTTCTCGCCCACCTTCGCCTCGTCATAGCCGGGGCTGGTGTCGCCCTTTGAGATGAACTCCTCCACGGGCCCCATGATGGCGTCGTGCAGGTTCGGGTCGTACTTCGGGAACCACTTGCCGAAGTACTCGTGGCCACCGGCCGTCAGACTGGGGATCTGGCCGGACCAGTCGAACCGCGTCCCGCGGTAAAAACCGTTGTGCATGTCGGGCAACTGGATCTTCGCTTTGATCCCCGTCGCCGCAATTTCCTTCTCCGGAACGTCCGCGGCCCAAACCGCTGCCGACGAGAGCAGTACGCAAACCAGACTTATGGCTTTCACGAGCGACACAATATCACGCCGCGACCGCCGCCTGAGCGACACTGGTGTTTTATGTCCCGCACGCCCCGGCGCATCCTCGCGCTCGATTTAGGGAAAAAGCGCATTGGACTCGCCGCCACAGACCCCCTCGGCATCATCGTGCAGGGCCTGCCGACTTACAACCGAACCCGCGTTCGCGACGACATCGAATACCTGGCTGGGCTGTGCACAGAGTTGGACGTGATCCAGTTGTTGATCGGCCTGCCGGTCCACATGAGCGGCGACGAGAGCGCCATGTCACGGTATACGGCCGAGTTCGCGGGGCGTCTGGCGGAGCGCACCGGACTTCCGGTGGAATACATTGATGAGCGGCTGACGTCATACGAAGCAGAGCAGGTGCTGCGTGAAGCGGGCCGCTCCACGGATCGCAAGACTGGAAACGTCGACCGCATGGCCGCGATCATAATGTTGCAGGAATATCTCGACCGAACTGAAACTCAGGACACCCTGTGCTGAAACGCCTCTTCTTCACGCTGATTCTACTGGCGGCTCTCGGAGCCGGAGCGGTTTGGTACGCCGTGGGACGCCCGTGGAAGGGTTTCGACAAAGAAGCGTTCGTCGACATTCCGCCGGGCACGTCCACCGCCGGCATCGCTCTGCAGCTGAAAAAGTCCGGCGTCATTCAGGCCGAATGGCAGTTCCTGGCGGCGCGTGCCCTGAAGTCTAAAGCGACGCTGCAGGCTGGCGAGTATCGCTTTGATCGAGCGATGTCGCCGGTGGAAGTGCTCGATAAGATGGCGCGCGGCGACGTGTTTTATTACGAGATCCGCATCCCGGAAGGCGCGCACATCTGGGAGATTGCCGCCGAAGTTGGCCGGCTCGGCTTCATCAAAGAGGCGGACTTTCTAAAAGCCGCGCAGAACCCGGCCCTGATCCATGATCTGGCGCCCGCGGCCACCAGCCTTGAAGGCTACCTGTTTCCGTCGACGTACCACGTCACGCGCCGGACCACTGCCGCGTTGGTTTGCAAGCAGATGGTCGACCAGTTCCGTAAGGCCTGGAAGCACGCCGGGGGCGGCACCTCGCGCGTGCATGAGACCGTGACGCTGGCCTCGCTGGTGGAGAAGGAAACCGCGGTGCCGGAGGAGCGGCCCCGTGTGGCGTCGGTGTATGCGAACCGGCTGCGGCTCGGCATGAAGATGGACTGCGACCCCACCGTGATCTACGCGGCGTTGCTGGAGAATCGCTACCGCGGGACCATCTACAGGTCCGATCTCGACAACCCGCACCCGTACAACACGTATCGAAATCCCGGCCTTCCGCCGGGACCCATCGCGAACCCAGGCGCTGCTTCGCTGAAGGCCGCGCTCCAGCCCGCGGAAACGAAGTACCTGTTCTTTGTTGCGAAGCCCGACGGTACCGGCGGCCACGTATTCTCAGAAGGCATCGGCGCTCATAACGCGGCGGTGCAGGCGTATCGCAATGGCCACGCACAGTGAGTCGACCAAAAAAGCCCGGCTTTACGCTCTGCTGAAGCAGCGCGGTATTCAAGTCATCGACCCGCCTCTGATGACGGAACTGCGCGCGACACTGGCGCCGATCTCAGAGCCGTACCTTGAGAACCTGCTTCGTGAATCGGGTATCCCACTGCATCCGTTCGTCGAGGGCGTCCGCCTTCACTCGCCGGAGGACATGCGCCGAACCCTGCTGGCTCTCGCTGAGCTGTACGAGTCTTCCGCGAACCCGCGGTCCGTGCGCGAACGTGTCATCTCAGCCAAGGTAAGGCTGCGGGCACTGCTCAGCCGCACGTCCGATCCTGAGGTCCGCCTGCGGCGCCAGGACATGCATCTGGAGTTGATGACATGGCTGGAGAATCCCACTGTTTTCCCATTGTGGCTTCGACTCCGCCAGCAGGCTTCTGAGACAATGAAGTCACATGATTCGAGGCATTGAACACACCGCCATTGCAGCCCGTGATGTCGCAGCACTCGCGGACTGGTATGTTGCCGTTCTGGGCTTCAGCATCGTCTACAAATCGGCGAACGCGATCTTCGTGCGCGCCGAAGACGGCACCCTGATCGAAATGATCCATGCGGCCGAGGACAGGGGCGCACAGACGCTGAAGACGCAGGGCATCCGGCACCTGGCTCTGACCGTCGTGGATTTCGACGCAGCGCACGCGGAATTAGTAAAACGCAACGTGAATTTCGTGAGCGAGCCGCAGGAAAGCAAGGGAAATCGGACCGTATTTTTCACCGACCCCGAGGGCAATTACCTGCATCTTTTGTATCGCCCCACGCCGTTAGCCTGAGGCCCCGAAAGGGGCGGGGAGGACCGCAGCCCTCCCCCCGACGGCTACTACTTCTTAGCCGAGTGCTTCTTCATGCCGGCTAATCCTGTACATCCGATTCGAAATACGTCACAAACGGCGAATCGTCACGTAATGGGCACCTATTTTTTTCGAGGCATCCATTTCAATTTCCGCTTCCAGCTTTCCGATACCGGCCGCGACCCGGGTTCGCCCAACAACCAACTCCTCCACACCTGCCGCAAACGGCTTCGACAGTGACGCGCCGTTCAGCCGGATACTCGCTGTGCCCGCCGAGGCGGCTGCCGGGAATCGCACCGTGAACTCATATTCCGCCGCCGCGGTCACGTTCACCTGCCAGTAGCCGACCGACTTCGCGTCCCAACCCGCGCCCGGCCCGCGCCAGTCCTGCCGCGTCACCATCACTGGATTCTCATG
>JAWXCM010000370.1:0-4261 GCA_034408745.1 Bryobacteraceae bacterium | reverse complement strand
GCAACCATATCGGCGGCAACGCATACGATCATTACAACGACGACGGCATTCTGGTCCATAAGTACGGACCGCATATATTCCACACCAATTCGGCGGAAGTCGTCGACTATTTGGCGCAATTCACCGAATGGCGCCCGTATGAGCACCGGGTGCTGGCCAGTGTGTGCGGACTTCTGACGCCGATTCCCATCAATCGCACCACGGTCAACATGCTGTACGGTCTGAACCTGCGAACCGATGCGGAAGTCGACCAGTTCTTCGAGGAAAAGGCCGAGAAGGTGGAGTCGGTTCGGACATCCGAAGATGTCGTGGTTTCGCGAGTCGGTCGCGATCTGTACGAGAAACTGTTTCGGGGCTACACGCGCAAGCAGTGGGGGCTTGATCCATCGGAGCTGGACGCCTCGGTGACGGCCCGCATTCCGGTTCGCACGAACACGGACGATCGCTATTTCACCGACGCTTTTCAGGTGATGCCGAAACGTGGTTATACGCGCATGTTTGAGAACATGCTGGACCATCGCAATATTACGGTAGTGACGAATGCCGATTATCGGGACATTATCCGCGAAGTGCAGTTTCGCGAAATGGTATACAGCGGTCCGGTGGACGAGTATTTCGACTGCCGCTTCGGGAAATTGCCGTATCGTTCCCTGGAGTTCCATCACGAAACGCACAGCCAGCCTGTGTACCAGGCGGCGCCAGTGGTGAATTATCCGAATGAGAATCCTTATACGCGCATCACCGAGTTCAAGTACCTGACGGGCCAGGAGCACTCGAAGACGGCGATCGTCAAGGAATTTCCAGTGGCTGAGGGCGATCCGTATTACCCGGTCCCGAGGCCGGAAAACGCAATCCTCTACAAACGGTACCAGGCGCTGGCGGAAGCGACTCCCAACGTGCATTTCGTCGGCAGGCTGGCGACGTACAAGTACTACAACATGGACCAGGTGGTGGCGCAGGCTCTCACGCTGGTGGCGAAGATGCATGGGGCCCGGCGGCTGGACGTGACACGGGAAGCCTCTGCAACCACCACGCAGATCGTCATGCCCGAGCCAAAGCTTACGGTTTAGCCGCCCGTTTCAGAAGTCGCTTGCCGGCTCGGAGGAACGTCCGCGCCGACTCGGCGATCATGGCGGCTGTCGTCTTCTCGGCCTCGGACTTGGTCATTCCGCCGCTGCAAAACGCGTCGACGGCGGCGGAGAACAGAGGGTAGAAGGCCGCGGTGGTGAGGTCGACGGCGCGGAAGTACGCTGCCTTGTCGCGAAGCACCAGGAGCGTAGTAGTGCCTGTCAGCCGTCGGACGGCCCGAAGCGCTTCAGTTGAACCTTCGCAAAGAAACTGCTCAGGTCGAGCATGGAACAGCAGCGTTGCCGTCTCAGCGCCACGCACCGCAAGGGGCTCGAGTGCCGAACTGTCGGCGCACGTGTCGAACAGAACCACAGTCTTGTGTTGCCAGGTCAGGCACGATTCGGCCAGCGCGTCGACGGTGCCTTTAATTGCATGTTCCGGCACACTGACAAGGATGATAGAGGCCTCTTCGAGGTCCGCATAATGGGCCACGGCGCGGCCCTCATGAAGCGCATGCACCGCTCGGCTGGCGGTGGCGATGGAACTCGATTTTACCCACGCCAAAGCCTGGCGCAGGCCGGGTAAGCGTCCGAGAGACCCCCGGCTAACCGGCCCGGCGAACACCAGAGCCACTGGCTGCTGTTTCGCCATACAATGACCCTGATTTTATCGCTTTTACCCTGTCGCGCACCTGTGCCGCTTTTTCAAACTCGAATTTCTTCGCAAATTCACGCATTTGCGTCTCGAGCTCGCCGATAAGCTGGTCTCGCTGTTCAGGCGACAACTGCTCGGTCGGACTTTCGGGCTCCATCGGAATAGTGACGTAGTCCGATTCAGCAATGGCGATCAGGCTCATGTCGATGGGCTTGATGATGGACTGCGGAGTGATGTTGTGTTCCTCGTTGTACGCGACCTGGATCGTGCGGCGGCGTCCCGTTTCATCAATGGCTCGCTGCATGGATGCGGTCGTCACGTCGCCGTAGAGTATGGCGCGGCCATTCAGATTGCGGGCCGCGCGCCCGATGGTCTGAATCAGCGAGCCACTGGATCGCAGAAAGCCTTCCTTGTCGGCATCGAGGATTGCCACCAGCGACACCTCGGGAATGTCGAGACCTTCGCGCAGCAGGTTGACGCCGATCAGGGCGTCGTATTCGCCGCGTCGCAGGTCCCGGATAATCTTGACGCGGTCGAGTGCGCTTACCTCTGAGTGCATCCATGCGCATTTGACGCCGACTTCCGCATAATATTCGGCCAGGTCTTCCGCCATGCGCTTGGTGAGTGTGGTGACAAGGACTCGCTCGCCGAGTTCGGTGCGGAGACGGATCTCGTTCAGCAGGTCGTCCACCTGGCCGCGAACAGGGCGGATCTCGATGGGAGGGTCGGTGAGCCCCGTGGGCCGGATGATCTGTTCCACCACGACGCCGGCAGCCCTGGTGAGCTCATACGGTCCGGGTGTGGCGGAGACGTAGATCACCTGGTTGACACGGTTCTCGAACTCTTCGAAGTTGAGGGGCCGGTTGTCCCGCGCACTCGGCATCCGGAAGCCGTAGTTGACCAGGACGTCTTTGCGAGATCGGTCGCCATGGTACATGCCCTGAAGCTGCGGTACGGTCTGATGGCTCTCATCAAGGAAGATGATGGCGTCGTGCGGGAGATAGTCGAGCAGGGTTGGCGGGGCCTCTCCGGGCAGCCGTCCGGAGAAATGGCGCGAGTAGTTTTCGATGCCGTGGCAGTAGCCGATCTGTTTGATCATTTCCAGATCGAACATCGTGCGCTGCCAGATTCGCTGGGCTTCGATGAGCTTGCCCTGTTTCTCCAGCTCCATGTGCCACCAGTGGAGCTCTTCTTCGATGCTGACCAGGGCTTTGGTCCGCATGTCGCCCGACATGACGTAGTGCGTCTTGGGATAAATGGGCAGACGGAGGTAGGTCTGTTTCACCTGACCTAAGAGCGGGTCGATTTGCGAGAGGCTCTCGATCTCATCGCCCCACAGTTCAATGCGGTACGCGTTGTCGTCGTAGGTGGGGAAGACCTCAATGACATCGCCGCGCACGCGAAATGTACCGCGGCGGAAATCGTGGTCGTTGCGTTCGTAAAGAATCTCGACAAGCCGCGCCAGCAGGTCCTTGCGGGCGATTTTCTGCCCCTTGTTGAGCATCATCAGCATGCCGTAATAGGCTTCGGGCGAACCGAGTCCATAGATGCAGCTGACGCTGGCGACAATTACGCAGTCGCGGCGTTCGAAAAGGCTTTTGGTGGCCGCCAGGCGGAGCTTGTCCAGCTCATCGTTGATGGTGGCTTCCTTCTCAATATAGACATCGCCCGAAGGAATGTAGGCCTCGGGCTGGTAGTAATCGTAATAAGAAACGAAATATTCGACCGCATTTTGTGGGAAAAAGCTTCGAAATTCTCCGTAAAGCTGCGCGGCCAGAAGTTTGTTGTGGGCCAGAATCAGAGCGGGCCGGCCGGTTTCCTCGATCACCTTGGCCATGGTGAACGTCTTGCCGGAGCCAGTGACGCCAAGCAGCACCTGACTGGTGTCGCCCTCCCGCAAGCCAGACGTCAACTGCGCGATTGCCGCACCCTGATCGCCGCGCGGGCGGTAATCGACAGCCAGGTGGAACTGCATATTTACCAGTATCTCAGACGTGTCGGCGGGAAAGCCGCTCGCGCTGGGCATTGTATTCGCACCCGAGGAGCGCGATTACGCTGAGCAGGTACATCCAGACCAGCAGGGCGATGACGGCGCCAACGCTGCCGTAGAGAACGTTGTAATTGGCGATATTGCGGGCGTACCACGCGAAGCCAAGGGTCGCGACCCACCACATCGCCGTCGCCAGAAGAGCGCCGGGCAGTACGCTGGCAGCGCGTCGGGGCGGGTTCGGCCCAATGCAGTAGAGCAACGTTGCTCCAAGCACGATGGCTCCGGTGGCGATGGCGGCGCGGGAGACGTGGCTGAGCAGAGACACCCAGCCGCGCAACTCCACGCCCCGCGGGAGCACACCCATGCCCTGCAAAACCCACTGTTCAATGTGGTTGCCCGCCACAATCAGCACCGATGCCACCACCATGGGGAAGATCGCTGCGAATACGAGGAGTGCCGCGATGCCGCGCTGCCTCAGAAACGGCCGGCCATTCGGGATCTTGTAGGCGGCTCGGAAGCCTTCCATCAGGCTGAGCACGACCCCGGAGG
>JAWXCM010000369.1:0-17883 GCA_034408745.1 Bryobacteraceae bacterium | reverse complement strand
TCACCGAATTCCTGACGACAACGAGATCCGACGCGTTGCCGTTTTGGGCGGACTTCACCACGAGTACCGGCTCGAGAAGGTGGCTGCCTAAGGCCGATCTGAACTTATTGCGGACCACAACCGTGTATCGGATTCTTTCCCGCAGGCATGGGTCACTCCGCCTTCAACCCGGATACAGGAATGATGGCCAGTTCGGCGCTGTTGCGGTTGCCGCCGAGGTGACCCACCGAGTAGGCCACGTAGAGTTTTCCGTCGTACTCCACGGCATAGGGGTAAGACAGCGAGGCTGGCTTAGTGTCGGCTTCTCCCGGCCGTACAGCGTCGCGAATTCGGTACACCTTCGAAAAGTACTTGTCACCGGGGCGGCTGACGGCAATGGTCAGTGGCGAGCGGCGTGCACCACTGTCGGCAGTGGTGGTGCAGATGAGGTAGCGCTGTCCGGTCGAGAGCGTTCCGGCATAGGGCTTGGATGTCGCCATGGGGAGATTGCTCTCCCGGTTGACCGTCCAGGTACGACCGTAGTCCTGGCTGGAAGAGGCCAATGCCAGGGGCTTCGCCCCATAGCGCACAATGGCGGTCACCTCTTTACCATCGACAATCGCCGCAGTCTCGCCCCACATTTTGGCATCGGGCATCTGCGGAATGACGCTTACATCCCATTTTGAGAGATCGTCCCCGCGGCTCACCGCCACGGCGCCCGGATTCGTTCCGGCGATACTGGCCCCGGCCATGAGCCAACTTCCGTTCGCCATTTTCACAGGTTCGGCGAGTGGCCAGAAACCTTCTCTGGCGACGATGCCGCGCGACACCCAGCGATCCCTCCGCTCATCCAGGACGTAGGCTTCCGTGCTTACCCCTTCGTACTTGCCGGTGAAACGGCAGAGAAAGGCCCAGAGCGTGCCTTTATGCGAGAGGAAGACGCCGTGGCTGGCTGCCGATTTCGCATTGCCGGGCGCGATCATCTCCACAGCGGACCAGGTGCGTCCGCCGTCGCGGCTGCGGCTGCCCTGCACCACCTCACCCATGGTGTTCTCGAGACCTCTGTTATGACCCCAGCTTGCGTATAGGACGCCTTTGTGGCGCACGATCGCGACTCCGTGAAGCCAGTCGTAGCCATCCACTTCGGGTTCGCGCTTCTTGATCACATGGAACTGTACATCGCTCAGCAGAGGAGCTTCGGCCGCTTTGGGAAGAGCCTTCGAGGAATCCCACAAAACGAACGGCTCGCCGGGCTGCGCGGAGAGCAGCCCGGCGCTGAGCAGCAGCGCTGCGAAGAGCCACTGGTTCATGACCTTCCCCGGCCGGCGGGCACGGCAGCGTCTTCGAATGTCATCGCCTGAACGATGCGCGTCACCTCGCTGTCCAGTTCCGGAGTAAGCGGCAGCATGGGAGGACGCACGGAACCCACGCGATGGCCTCGGACCTCGAGTCCGCGCTTGATCACCGCGATCCAGTCCGCCCTCTCCCCGTTTTGGCCCACAGTGACCTTCTCGACGAATGGCAGCATCTGGTACCAGATCTCGCGGCCTCGCACGTAGTCGTTGTCGTCGATGCAGGCATGGATGAAGTTTGACCAGCGCAGCGGATCGAAGTTCGACGACCCGCTGACCCAACCGGTCGCGCCGAAGGCGAAAGCGCCGATCGCGTTGTTGTCGTGGCCGTAGAAGAGGTGCAGTTTGTCGCCCAGGCGCATCTTGAGCCGCGAGATGTTGAACGGATCGGAGTCGGCATCCTTGAGGTATTGGACGATACCGTCGTTCGCCAGCCGCTGCAGCAGATCGATGCTTAGCTGCACACCTGTCACCGGCGGATTGTTGTAAATCATGATCGGAATCGAAACGGCATCGCGAATTGCCTTGAAATGAGCATAGAGTTCGCGCTGCGTATGCACCTGGTACCAGGGGCTGATAACGAGGAGGCCGTCAAAGCCCATGCGTTCGGCGAAGCGGCAGCGTTCCACCGTGGCGGCGGTGGACATATCCGCTCCTCCGGCCAGCAGGGGAACGCGGCCGGCAGTCTGATCCCTGGTGATGTGAATGACCTGCTCCCATTCTTCGCGGGTCAGGTTCATGAACTCACCGGTGCTTGAGCCGGCGCACATGCCATCCACTCCGTTGCCGATCATAAAGTCCACATGATCGCGCAACGCGCGTTCCTCGACGCGGAGCTGTTCGTCAAACGGGGTGATGAGCGGAGGAAAGAGGCCTCGAAAGGGTTTCATGAGTGATGGTTCCTTTTTAGTAGTGATGTCAGAGTTCATTGAAAAAATCGCGACTTCCTCTTGCTCCGATGCTGACCCAGGCAAGGCAGCCGAGCATGTAGAAGACAGCGGAGAGAACGAAAGGCCAGGTCCAGTTCTGGCCGCTCCAGGTGAGGGCATATCCAATCACTGCGGGCGCCAGGAAGCCGGCCAGGTTTCCAGTCATGTTCATGGCGCCGGAAAGGCTGCCGGTCCAGGGCCCGCCGACGTCCATGCAGGCATCCCATGCGGGAGCGAGGGCGAGATCGTTGGAGAAGCTCGCCAGTGCAATCACTACCAGAGCGACGCGAGCATCTTCAACGAACAGGGAAACGATAAGCAGCACGCCGGCGGCGAAACAACCAACCGCGCCGAGCGCGCCGCGAGCTCGGGCTCGAGTCCACCGGGACCCGAGCACCGGAATGAGAAGGCCCCCCGCGAGGCAGCCGAAGCCACCGAAGAAGAGGGGCAATGTGCTGAGCAGCGAAGCGACCGACTGATCCGCCCCCCTGCCTTCCAGCACGTAGGTGGGCAGCCAGGTGATATAAAACGACCACCCCCAGGAAACGGCAAAATACTGGGCGAACAGCAACAGCGCAGTGGGAGCGCGGAACACGCTCCAGGAAACACGATGTGAGGAGGCCGGCGCTCCGGAGGAGGGCTGGCCCGTGGGCTTATAGCCGAGCCAGAATGCCACTACCCATACGATGCCGAGCAAGCCGAAGACCTGGAAGGCAAACCGCCACGAAACCAGGTTGATGAGCCAGAGCACAAGCAAGGGCGTGAAGGCGCCGGCCCAACGCGAGGAGAGCCACATATACCCCTGGGCGCGAGCACGTTCGTCGGGGGCCAGCCAGGACTGAAAGAGCCTGGCAATGGTCGGGTAACAGCCCGCCTCACCCGCGCCGAAGAGGAATCGAGTGGCCAGAAGTGAGGGGTAGTTCCATGCCCAACCTGTGGCGGCGGTGAAGAATGACCACCATGTGACGATTCGCAACAGGACTGGGCGTGGACCGAAACGATCGCCCATCCAACCGCCAGGGATTTCGAAGAGGGCGTAGGCAAGCGCGAAGGCGCTGAAGATCCACCCGACCTGGATGCGAGTGAGAGAAAAGTCTCGAGCGACAAAGGGGGCCGCCTGCGACATTGCCACGCGGTCAATGTAGGTGACCAGGGAGAGTGTCATCGCGAAGAAGATGACTCGCCGCCGGAGGTCGTTTGACTGGCCGGTGAGCGGCGTCGGTTTCGTACGCATGATGCCTGATGTCATCGGGACCGGGTGCTGGGCAGCCTTGCGCAGTGATATACGGCCCGATAGCGGTTTTCGTCGTAGGCGAAATGCAGGTACTTCCTGTCCCGGCTGACGAAGCCATCCGGGTAGTTGAGGCGCCCGGGTGTCGTGGCCAGATCGCGCCGATACGGCCAGGTTCGGAGGCCGTCGAAGGATACCCACAAAGAGAGTGGATTGCGCACCTTCGGATTGGGATTGTGAAGGAGAGCGACATTGTCGCCGCCAAGGGAGTACAGCGTCACCTTGCTGCCCGGGTTGGGGATATCGGTTGGCGCAGGCTTAGTCCAGGTGCGGCCGCCGTCGTGTGAGTCGGAGCGGAAGAGGACACCGCCCAGCTTATCGGCACGGATCAGCATGACGACGCGGTTGCCGCGGAGTTCGACGATTGCATTCTCGGCGAAGCCTCTGTAGTCATCGTCATCGGTAATGCGGAGGTCGCCATGGAGTTCGAAATTGCGGCCCCGGTCTTTGGAGATCATGACGCCATTGCGCGGGTTCCTGGGCCCGTCGGGACTCACGTAGTGCTGATATGGGATGATGAGTTCGCCGTTGCCGCGGACAATCGCATTGCGGACGAATGTGCTGCGGTGGATTGGCGCGGGAACCGGTTGTGGCGGGCTCCATGTGCGACAGGAGTCTGTGCTGTTGACGAACCAGGTGCTCCAGTCGCTGAAGCGGCCGTCGTGATTCGCAAAGAACAGCCGGCATTCGCCACGATACACCATCAACTCGGATGGAACCAGTGCACGAGTGGGATACTTCTCCTTAATGCCAAGGTTGATCCGACTCATGGCTGACCAGGTCCGCCCCTGATCCACGCTTCTTGAGAGGAACAGGTCGTTGGCTGGGCGGGGCTCGGTGTCGCCGCCGCCGAGCATCGCCATTACCCAGGAGCCGTCCGGCATTTCGCGCAGTGTCGTGTCGCAGCAGAGTTTATTTGGAGTGCTTCCCTCGAAAATGAGCGTGGTCCGGTCCTCCGCGGCGTCAGAAGCAGGGTTCGACGCCGCGGAGCCCAGAGCCGGAAGAGACAGGAGAAGTGAGCGTCGCAGGATCATAGTGCCTCGCTTCCTAGAACACAACCCGGAGGCCGATCTGGATCTGCCGTCCGGCACTTGCACTGCTGATGCTGCCGAAGGCGGCCGCACCGCGGGCAGTATTCGGCATACCCAGGTTGGGCCGGTTCAGCACGTTAAAGAACTCACCGCGAAGCTGCAGCAGCCGTGTCTCAGTGAAGTGGAAGTCTTTCAGGAGAGACGTGTCGAAGCTGATGGAGTTCGGGCCGGTGCCGATGTTGCGTCCGGCGTTGCCGAGCACGCCGTTGCCCGCGAAAACGAACGCGTCGGGGTTGAACCATTGACTGATCGACTCGGCGCGGGAGCGCCCGGAGGGCAAACGCCAGTCGCCGACGAGATCCGGGCGCTGGGAGGCCGAGAACGCGTTCAGGCGGTTGGTCTGCTCGACAACGCCAAAGGGCAATCCGGTGCGCAACTCCGCGATGATGCCCAGGCTCCAACCGCCGGCAACCAGGTCCAGTGCACGATTCTGGACGTTCAGCGGCTTACCCCGTCCGACGGGCAACTCATACACACCACTGGAAACCCACCGGTGGCGGATATCATTGCCGCTGAGCGATTTGTCCAGGTGTCGCGCGTGGTAGCTCTGCATGCCGATCCCGGCTGCGTCAGCCGCTGACTGAACGTCGTCGATGAACTTTGACCATGTGTAATTACTGAGCAAATTCAAACCTTGCGAGAATCGCTTCTCCACCTTCATGTTGAAGCCGTGGTAAGAGGAGTTGCCCCAGTTGGTGGCGCGCCAGATGACATTGGCATATTGGGGGAACGGACGCAGCGCCTGGCTTTGCACCTGGCCTCGACGCTCGGGCCGGATTTCGTTCACATTGGTGGCGCGGCCACTTACCTTGTGAGCCAGGTTGGACGTGTAGGACGCTTCCAGCAGGAGCGAACCGAGGAATTGCTGCTGCACGCTGAAATTGATGTGGTGGGCATATGTAGCCTTCTGGTTTTGGTCGTAGAAATCGGGACTGATGCGCGGAGCTGCACCAGCAGGCACCGCACCGAATCCAGGGCCTAATGGATCCGTGGGTGGCGAAGGCACTCCGTCGCGCAGAAGCAGGGCAGGTGTCAGGCCGTTATCGGAGGACTGAAACTGGCGGGTATCACCATAGCCAACGACATTTGCCCTGCTGATGGAATCGTCGTAGATCGGACCGTACATAAGGCCATAGCCGCCACGCAGAACGAGCCGGTCTCCAACTGGCCGCCAGGCAAAGCCGAAGCGCGGGCCGAAATTGTTCTTGTCGAAACTATGAGCGTGAACCGGGACGCCATCCTGGCCGGCATAGGTGATCACGCCGGGGGTGCCGGAAACTGGATTGATTTTCGTGGAATCGAAACCGGTTTGATGGTTGTCGCGTTCGGTGCGAGGGGTATCCATGTCCCAGCGCAGACCGAGATTGAGGGTAAGCCGGTTGAACACCCTCCAGTCATCCTGAATGTAGCCGGCGAAGTAATTCATGCGTGTATTGGTGAAGCCCGTGGTGACTGCTGCCGTATTGGTCCATCCAAGCAGTAAAGCGGCCAGGCCGAAGCCGCGTCCGGTGGCCACTTCGTTGAATGAAAAGGTGCCGGACCGGGTGTCTCCCCAGAGATCCGCCAGTTCTGACGAACGCCACTCACCGCCTGCCTTCATTTGGTGCTTGCCCCGAATCCAGCTGACGGAGTCAATAATCTGATGCTGGAAGCCTGGTCCGGCCAACCGAAATTGACCGCCGCGCCCGATAGCCGAGTAGCCTGTCACGTTGATATTGGGAGTGCCGTCCTGCGCGACTCCGCGCAGTCCTACGTCAGCGGCGATCGTGCCTGGCGCCAGAGACGGATCTTCGTTTGTCCTGCGGTTGTAGCTGTAACGGAGTTCGTTGAATACCGTCGCCGTAACGTTCCGTATCCAGTTGCCGGTAACGTGGAACTGATCGGACAACTGGTCGCCTACAGTATCGGCCGCAGGGTTGGGATAAACGCGGCCCGCTTCCACCGGGCTGCGAAACTTTAAATAGCGACCCGAGATTCGATCGCGTTGCGAAAGGACATGGTCGGCCTTGACGATGTAGCTGTCGCCGGTGGTCTTATTAACCGCGTTCTGAAGGAAATTACGATTTCCGCTGGGTGCGCCAGCTACATTGGGAGCCGGATAAAGCCTGGCAAGCGCGGCGCCCACCGGATCCAGCCGGCCGGCCGGTATCCGGTTGCCTGGGAAAGGCAAACGGGTCAGCGGATCGATCACAGCGCCCGGTGAAGCCGAGAAGTCACCCATCACTTCGGCCTGGGCAGGAACGTTCAAGATCCTCGTTACGCCATCGCGGCGTCGAGTTCCCTCGTAGGAAAAGAAGAAGAACGTACGGTCGCGCCGAATGGGGCCGCCGACAGTTCCACCGAAGACGTTATAGCGAATGGGCGCCTTTGTGGCAGAGAAAAAATTCCGTGCGTCGAAAGCATCGTTGCGCAGGAACTCATACAGGGAACCGTGGAACTGGTTGGTGCCCGACTTTGTGGTCATGGAAATGAAGCCACCGGTGCTGCGGCCGAACTCCGCGGGATACCCGTTCGCCTGAATGCGAAACTCTTCCATGGCTTCAACCGGAGGAGCCACGCTGACAATGCCTGTAACCAGCATGACCCCCTGCAGGTTGCCGCCGTCGAGTTGCCAGATTTGCTGGCGTGCGCGGCCGCCGGCGATCGAGAAGTTCGCGATTCCCTCCCAGGAGGCCTCGCTGCCGAATGTGACGTTGCCCATCAGGCGAATCAGGCTGCCGATCCGCCGGCTGGCGAGCGGCATGTTGCGAATCATCGCATTTTCGACCAGCGTGTTCACCGCGGAGCTTTCTGACTGCAACAGCGGGGTCGCGGCTGAGATGGTGATGGATTCGGTTAAAGCGCCAATCTCCAACCGCACGTCGAGGGTCAGCACCTGGCCTGTTTCCAACATCAGATTCCGGCGGATGTAACGCTTGAATCCGCTCGCTTCCACGGTCAGTTCATAGGGTCCAGGGTTAATGGATGGCACGGTAATCAACCCCTCGGCACTCGTCCGAGCTCTGGTCTGGACGCCCGTTGCCGTGTTGGTGAAGGTAACAGTGGCGCTGGCTGCAAGAGCCCCGCCGGGATCCGTAACCGCAACCGAGACGCGGGCGGCTGACGACTGCGCGAACAAGGTGCTCATAGCAAGCGCGAGACACACTATAACTCGGAGAGCATACATAGCGAATCCTCCTCCTGGAGTGACGGTTGTGCTGAACTGGCCGCCGAGGCGGCTCAGACTATTACGGCGTGTTCGATTGAGGACAAGGCCGATCGAATTCGCGAGACCTGGGACGGAGAGCTAACGGACATGGGCGGCCTGGGAAGCCCTCCATCCCGATTCTGTGCCTGCATGGCTACCCGAACATTGGCCGGCAGGTTTGGAGCCTCGAGCGCATTCCAAAGTGTCAGGAGTTGCCGGTGCAAAGTCAGCGCGCGCTGGTGGTCGCCTTGCTGTGCAGCGTTCCAGATCGCCACGCACCATTCGGGTACGGCTGCGAGAATGGCAGCGATCGCACCGTGCGCTCCCAACATGAAGGAAGGGTAGAGCAGTGCATCGACGGCCGAGATGATGCGCACCCGGTCCTCGATGCCCGCTTCTCCCACCAACAGGAGCAGATCGGCCAGTGCCTTCATGTCGCTTGCACTTTGCTTCACGCCAATAACGCCATCGACGTCACGGAGAATGCGAGCCAGCAGTGGCGCGGAAAGGTACGACCAGGGCACCACGTTGTAGATAATTACCGGGAGTCCGCTCCGTTGGGCGATTTCGCCGAAGTGCCGCACCATGGCTTCGTCATCGGGGCGAAACACATAGTGAACCGGGGTTACCTGTATGGCCACTGGCCGGAGATGGGCGAGCGCTTTGGCGCGCTCCACAGCCGCGTCGGTGCTGTTGGCGATGACACCGGCAATAACCGGGATGCGACCCCGAGTTTCTTCGATGGTCCAGCCCACGATTTGGCAGCACTCCTCGGTAGTAAGCGTGTGTCCTTCGCCCGTACTTCCACACACTGCCAGGCCGTGGACGCCTGCGGCCTCGACCATATATCGGACCTCGCGACGGTGTAAGTCCTCATCGATGGATCCGTCGGCGCGGAAGGGTGTGACGACAGGCGGTATGATTCCGTTGATTTGGGCGACACTCATTGGTCCTCCACCTCGGCGAGCGTAGAAATGGTCCGCGCAGCAGCCATTGCCTCTCGCGCAATCTCCTGCATCCGCTCATCGCTGAGCCTGACCTTCGGACCTGAAATGCTGACGGCTGCAACGGAGCCCCGCAACGGGTCGGTGACTGCCGCTGCGATGCACCGCACTCCGGGTTCGTTCTCTTCGAGGTCAAGCGCATAGCCTCGTTCTCGAACCGCTTGCAGCTCTTCCTGCATCGCCGCCCACGTGCGAACCGTGTGCTTCGTGTGCCCACGCATTCCGGTGCGCTTCAGGATCTCGCGAGCCTCCGCGTCGGTCAATGCAGCCAGAATGGCCTTACCAAGGCTGGTGGAGTGCAAGTCCCATCGCGTGCCGACGTCGCCGCGGGTGTGTAACTGGAAGGCCGATTCCAGTGCCGCGACAATTACCACCTGGTCATTGGAGAGGATGCCGAGTTTGCAGGTCTCGCCCGTAGCCTCCACCAGCCTCCGCAAAACGGGACGAGACTGAGCTAACACTCCGGAGCGCTTCGCAAAGAGCAGCCCCAGCTCAAGGGCCCGCGGGCCGACACGATAGCGTCGTGTTTCCGGCTCCTGGCGGACGAGGTCGAATTGCTGCAGCGTGCGAAGAAGGTTGTGGGCGGTACTCTTTGGCAAACATACACTGCGCGCGAGATCCGACAGCGACCAGGCGGGCGTGTCGATTGAGAAGCATACTAGCAGTTCGATAGCCTTGCTCACCGAGGCGACCTGGTATGGGACTGGCGAGCGACTGAGGCGCTTGGCGGTCACTACGTCTGACCTCTTGTCAACTGTTGCGAACGGCACATAACGAGGATATCGAAAGCCGGAAAAAGTGCAATAGGTGGTTCAGCATAACTGAACAGAATTCGAGCGGCGTCGCACAGGACAGCCTGGTACCCTTTCGGCGTCCGGGATTCCAAGACGCCGATCGATAACCCGGGCCGTTACGAGCCATCTCGGTCGCAGGATCGAGAATCCGCTGTTATAAGCAGGGCCGTCGAAGAAAGCGACGAAGCCAGCCCCGTGCGAGTCTGCCTCAATGCGATTACAGTACGGGTTCAGTGCTGCTGATCACTCCCGCTACCTTGAAGACTGGACAATTCCCTCGTGTCTCTCGATCGCGGCATCAACGGACCGGAGGTGAATCACGTGGCAGTGGTCGTCTTCGGACCGCGACGCGCGGTACCGAATTGCCGCCGCTGCCGGTCCACGATCCGGGCCACGTTCAGTGCCTGATTCGAAGCTCGGGCTCCAAAAGGATCGTCTCGAACGGACGGCGCGGGTGTTGAATCCGCTTCAGCAATAACTCCGCAGCCCGCACGCCGACTTCGTAGCTCGGCTGCACTACCGTCGAGATCCTCGGCTGAAATACGTCGAGCCACTCCGCGTCATCCGAGCACATTACCTCAATTTCGCCCGGGCACTGAATTCCATTCGCGGCCAATACTCGCAAAATTCCGGTAATAAACACAAGGTTTGCGGCGAAAATCGCCGTGGGTCGAGGCTGATGTTCCAAGAGTTGCAGGGCTGCATTCTCGCCCGCCTTCGCACTGAGTTCCTCTTCGATCACCCACGAGGTATCCGCGGCAATACCTCGCTCACTAAGAGCCTCCTGCCAGCCGCGCCGTCGATCCTCGGCGACACTCAGAGACCGCTTCACAATGATCAGGCCGATATTGGTGTGGCCGCGCGAGAGCAAGTGGTTGATGCCGAGATATGTCGACCGACGCACATCCGCGGCTACGACATCTGCCACTGGCCTGCCGGGATTGCGTCCCACAAACACCACCGGTCTCTTGCTCTCGAGCAGTTTCTCCATTTCCGCGTCCTCGCCAGGCGCCGGAAACAGAAGCAGACCGTCCACCATGCGCGACCGGAACGTCGCGATATAACGCGACTGCTCGCGAAGCTGATTATAAGTGTGGCCGAGAATAACGACATAGCCTCGCTTCCGCAGGTAATCCTCCGCCCCTCGAACCACCTCGCCGTAGTAAGGGTTGGGATTGGCAGTTGCCGGAATGAGCATTCCGATCGTACGCGTCGTGCCCGTCTGAAAGCTCTGCGCGAGCCTGTTCATGCTGTAATCCAGTTGTCGAACCGCGGCATTCACTCGCTTAGTGAGTTCAGGACTGACGTACGAGGTGCGGTTCAAGACTGCGGACACGGTGGCAACCGACACTTCGGCGAGCCGTGCGACGTCGCGGATAGTGGCCATTCACCCTTAATCTTAAGCGACGCTGCCTGGAAGTGCGACGCAAAGAGCGCAAGAAAATAGCTTGACAGGATCGCTGGACGGTTATACATTTTCATTGAACCAGTTCGCTAACAAGTTCGCTGACTGGTTTTTCGGCGATTCCGAGTTCACTATTACGAAGATTCATGAGCAACCACTGCACAATCGGGGGGATCATTCCTCCCATGTTGACCCCATTTGACGCCCAGGACCGCATTGACGAAAAGGCACACCGCGCCGAGGTCCGCTACCTGGTGGACATCGTCGGCGTGCACGGACTCGCGGTCTGCGGAAGCACCGGTGAAGGCCAGACCCTTTCCGTTGAGGAAACACGCGATCTGACCGCCTGGACGACGGAAGAGGTACGTTCACGCATCCCGGTAATTACGGGCATTATCACCAACAGCACCAAATCCGCAATCGAGCGCGGCCAGGCCGTTGCCGACCTCGGCGTTGCTGCTCTCCAGATCACACCGCCTCACTACCTCTTCCGCCCCAGCGACGAGGCGATGCTGCGCCATTTCGCGACCGTGTACGAGAAAACGGGAATCCCCGTAATCATCTACAACGTCGTGCCATGGTCTTACCTCTCCCCCGCTCTCCTCGCTCGAATTCTGCGCGAAGTGGACGGTGTCATCGGCATCAAGCAGAGCGCAAGCGACGTGAAAACGCTGGCTGACCTGCTCCTGCTGCAAAAGGAAGGACTCATCCCGCAGGACAAGCGAATCCTCGCGGCAGTCGATGCCCTCCTCTACTCCTGCTTCACGCTCGGAGCGCACGGTGCCATCTCCGGCATCCTCGCCGGAGCACCGGAATGGAGTGTCGCGCTCTGGAATGCCGTGCAGAAAGGCGACCACGTTCAGGCGCTCGAACTGCACCACCAGTTGCTGCGCTTCTACAACGCCTTCTACGCCGACAATCGCCCCGCCAACCTGAAGACCGCGTTGAAGCTGCAGGGCCGCGATGCCGGACTGCCCCGCCCGCCCATGCCGCCGAGCACGCCGGAACAGGTGGAAAAACTCCGTCAGGTAGTCGAGACCATGGGCTGTCCCCTCGCGACGGTGGGGAGATGAGCATGCTGATTTCCAGACGCCGCCTGTTCCCGTCGGCCGGCTTCGGACTGGCCGCCGGCGCTGCCGCAATGCAGGGAAGCGGCGCTGCGGCGCCAGGCGCTTCCTCCATCGACTGGTCCCGCCAGGTCTTTGAAGACTCGGTTCTCGACTCGAGCACAGTCGTGTTCGACGGGAAGACCCCCAACCGCCTCGCCTGCAATACGAACCTCCGCAAAATGCCCGACGGCACGCTCGGCATGACGATGCTCGGCGGCGGCGACAGCGAGCCGCTGCCGGAGAACAACATCTTCCTTACCTGGAGCCACGATCAGGGCAAGACCTGGTCGGACCTGAAGCCCCTTCTGCTCGGTTTCAAGGAGAAAGACCGGAGCCGCGCTCTGGTTCCGCCCGAGCTCATGGTCCATCAGGGACGATGCTGGCTCTTCTTCTACGTGCATGACGGCAAGTTTGGCGAATGGTCCAGTTGGTATTCCACCAGCGAGGATTCCGGGCACACCTGGAGCAAGGCGAGCCCCATCCCTGGCGAACTTCATCGCAGCACTGCCGTACGGAACCACCTCATCACCGCGAAGGGCGCCATCATGCTGCCCTTCCAGCACTACCTGGCGGAGCGCCGCAATGTGAACCCGCGAAACGGCGTCCTGACGAGCAGCGACGGCGGCAAATCCTTCCAGCAGCACGGCTGGATTCGCGTCAGCGACGACGACCAATACGTCGGCTGGACGGAGCCGGGTTTGTTCGAACATAGCAATGGCGCCATCACGATGCTGCTTCGCAGGGACGGCAGCGGCGTGCTCTATCGAGCCGATTCCCCCGACGGTGGCAAGACCTGGCCCACGATGGCCCTACCCACAGCCATCCCGAATCCCGGCAGCAAGTTCACCGTCTACCCACTGGGCGGTGAACGAGTGGCGCTGCTGCACAACCCACATCCAAAGACACGAAACCCGCTCTCCCTGTGGGTCTCGTTCGACGGCATGGAGACCTGGCCCTATAGAAGGGACTTGGTTCGCCTTCCCCCTCCGCCTGCCGGATCACGTGTTAGCGGCGCGTTCGCCGGAATGAGCTACCCCGACGGCTTCGTCAGTGAAGACCGCGCTTACCTGCACTTTGCCTATGACGAGCGTAGAAGCCGAGCCATCTACTACGCCGCCAAACTCCCCCCACTGCCTGCCTGAAAACAGCAGGCTCCGATCGCAGCCACCACTACTTCCAGGAGGGACCATGTCCGTTCACAAAGTCATCGCTCCACTTGTAGCGCTTCTGTTCATTGCAATCCCGTCAGCCGCACAATCCCCCACAGGCAGGATCGTGGGGACCATCACCGACGAGTCCGCGGCGGCCATCCCCGGAGTGGTAGTCTCGGTGCGAAACCTGAGCACCGGTGTCAGGGCTGAGGCGCAGTCGAACCAGTCCGGCATTTACAACCTGCTCTTTCTCGAACCCGGCCGATATGAACTCACGGCGGACAGCAAAGGCTTCCGCAGGTATCACCGGCCTTCTCTGACGGTGGAGACGGGCCAGATCCTGTCCCTGGACGTTTCGCTCAAGGTGGGCGATATGACCGAGTCGGTGACGGTCACCGACTCCACGCCGCTCGTACAGTCCGACACTTCGTCCATCAATCAGTTGATTGAGAACGCGACCATCCGCAACATGCCTCTGGCGAGCAGGCGCGGCGCCAGTCTCATCAAGTTGATGGGCAACGTGACGTTTGCCAGCGAAGAATCCTGGGAAGGCATTCCAAACTTCTCAATGGCCGGCGGCCGAGGGCGTCAGCAACTCTGGACACTCGACGGCGGCAACATGCAGGCCGTCTCACTGGTGACAGGAATCCTCATGGTGAGCCCGCCGGTGGAAGCGCTTCAGGAAATCAAAGTAGAAGCGAATGGCTACCCGGCCGAGTTCGGTCGAACAATGGGCGGCTACATCTCCATGACCACCAAATCCGGCACCAACCAGTTCCATGGCGTCCTTTATCACTTCCTGCGCAACAACGCGCTCGATGCCCGGTCCTTCTTCTCCCCGGAGATCGCGCCGCGAAAGTATAACGTGTTTGGCGCGACCATCGGTGGACCCATCCGGAAAGACAAAACACATTTCTTCTTCTCGTACGAAGGAACAAGGCGGCGCGACGGCATCACGCGCATCTACAACGTCCCAACCGTTGCCGAGGTGGGCGGCGATTTCTCCGCATCGACAGGCTCCCCACTCGATCCGGTGACCGGGCAGCCCTTTCCCGGAAAGGTGATCCCGCTGAACCGGCAGGATCCAGTCGGCCGAGCGCTGGCAGCGCTGTACCCCGCGCCCAACGTGCCTGGCGCTGCGTCGGGCGTTAATAATTTCCGGACCAATGTGGTAAATCAGACTCGCGCGGACAGCTACATCGCAAAGCTCGATCACGTGCTCTCGCTCAATGACCGCCTCAGCATTCGCTACTTCACGTTCAACAGTCCGATCGTTGGAGGCAAAGCGACGCCCGAACCCGCCGCCGATCCGAACGGAACCGACCGGAAGGCGTCGCACCATCACCTTACCGGCACGTGGTTTCGAACGCTGAGCCCAACGAAGTTCAATGAGCTCCGCCTGAACTACAGCACCCGTGGCAACGACGATCCACTCGCCTACGACTCCGGCATCGCCGGCAGGATCAACCTCAAGGGCGTCGACCCGGTCGGTATGCCGCGCGTCAATGTCACCGGTTTCACCAGCCTTGGATGGGCCAATCAGTTCCGAGCTGGCCGGCCGCAGACGGGCTATCAAATCACAGACGCCGTCACCATCGTTCACGGCGCGCACAATGTGAAAATCGGCGGCGAATGGCGATACAGCGGACGCCGCGACAACTACGGAACTTCGCGGTCCGGGGCATTCTCCTTTAATGATGTCGCAGTCGGACGCGGCTTCGCCGTCGGCGCACTGCTGCTCGGTTGGGTCAACTCGGCCAGCGCCGAAACGGGCGACGTCTCAACGCGTATGGACTACTACAGCGCGTTCATTCAGGACGACTGGAAAGTAACTCCGAGGCTCACGCTCAACATCGGTCTGCGGTGGGAGATGGACACGCCACGCTGGGAAAAAGAAAACCAGCAGAGCGGCTTTGACCCCACACAGCTGAACCCGGTATCGGGAACACCGGGCGTGCTCACCTTCGCCGGACGTGAGGGTGTATCGAAGTTTGCGCATAATTTTGATAAGAACAACGTTGGCCCGCGATTCGGGTTCGCATGGCGTCCCTTCGGCGTCTCCACCGTGGTTCGAGGCGCCTACGGCATCATGTACGGGCCTATCTACGACTCCTCCGTGAGTCGCGCCCTGATCGTTGGATTCGGCGACACACGCTCGCTCGTCTCTTCCAACAATGGCCTGACTCCCGCGTTCCTGCTGAAAGACGGCGTGCCATCGCCAGCCACCCAGCCCATCGGCCCCGGCTTTGGTGCTGCGGCGCCGGGCAGAAGCCCCAGCCTCGCTCCGGACTTCTTCGACCCCAATCAGGCAGCCACCTACGCGCACCATGTGAACATGAGCATCCAGAAGCAATTCCTTGGCACCTACGTCTGGGAAATCGGCTACACCTCGAACCTGGCACACAGGGTAGGAGCGAGGGACATCAACATCAATGAGATCCGGCCCGAACTGCGCGGAGCTGTACAGAATCAGGCACTCCGTCCATTTCCGCAGTACTCCGGCGTAACGCTGCTGGCACCCAACTGGGGAAACTCGTCGTATCATGCGCTGAATCTCAAAGTGGAAAAGCGCTTCTCCGGCGGCCTGAATTTCCTGACCAACTACACATGGTCGAAGTTCCTCGATGACGTCGAATCCTCCTCCGAGGCAGGTGGCGCACCGGGAACCGGGCAACAGAGTTTCTATGCCCGCGCGCTTGACAAATCGCTCTCCGGCAACGACGTGCGACACCGCATCTCCGCCAGCGTCGTCTATGAACTTCCCGTCGGACAGGGACGCAAGGTGGACCCGGGCAACCGTACTGCAGATGCCTTCATCGGTGGCTGGAGCATCGGTGCCATAACGGAAATGCGCACCGGACTGCCCTACGGAGTCACGGAAGCCAGCAACCGGCTCAATTCGTTTTCCGCATCGCAACGTTCGAACCTTGCGGGAGACCCGGTGCGACCCACCGACCGGCCGCGATCCGAAATGGTGAACGCGTGGTTCGACACGTCTGCTTTCGCGTTCCCCGGCAACGGGAACCTGGGCACCGCGGCCCGCAACGTCGCCGCAGGACCGGGGCTAGCCAATGTCGACCTCTCGCTGCTTAAGAACTTCGGTTTCGGCGAACAGCGCTATGTGCAGTTGCGAGGCGAATTCTTCAACGCTCTGAACCGCCCCAACTTCGGACTTCCCAACACCTCGCGCGGTGCGGCGGCCTTCGGCACAATCAGCAGCACTGCCAATGAAGGACGAATCATCCAGATCGGACTGCGGTTGGTATATTGATCCGTGCCCCCGCCGAACGCCGCCAGAAACCGTCGGTCACTGATACTCGCGCTTCTTGCCCTGGCAATGGTGATCGCCTACATCGATCGATCCAATCTTTCGGTCGCGATCACCCTGCCGGAGTTTCGCAGTCACTTCCAAATCGCCGACCAGGAACGCGGCTCACTGCTCGCTGCGTTCTTCTGGTCTTACGCGCTGCTCCAGATTCCTGCGGGATGGATCATCGACCGCTTCGGAGTAAAGAAGCCGTTCGCCATCGGGTTCCTGGTTTGGAGCGCTACTTCGGCGTGCACGGCTTTCGCCACATCGCTGCAGCAGCTGTACTTCCTGCGCATTCTCCTCGGTGTCGCCGAGGCGGTGGCTCCCACAGCGAGCATGCGTTGGATTCGGTTCAATTACCCTGATCAGCAGCGGGGATTCGCGACCGGAATCTGGATGCTCGGCACCAAGATCGGACCTGCGGTCGGCCCCCCGGTGGCAGCGGCGTTAACTGCGGCGTTCGGCTGGCGCCAGATGTTCTTCTTCCTCGGCCTGGGATTGTTGGTCTGGATCATCCCCTGGCTCAGATACGGCAGTGACACCTCGCTCCCTGCCCGCGACGAAGCCGTCGACAGCAGCGAGCCGCCATTTTCGAAGGTGCTCTTCAGCCCGACCGTGGCCGGAGTCTTCATCGGCACATTCTGCTACATGTACTTCGTCTATTTCTGCGTGACGTGGCTGCCCTCTTACCTCGTCGAGCAGCGGAACCTGTCGCTCGCCTCCATGGGGTTCTACAGCTTCTTTGCCTTCGGCGGAATGGCCGCGGCAACCGTAGCAGGAGGCTGGACGGCGGATCGCATGATCAAACGCGGCGCCGACTCCATTCGTGTTCGCAAGCTCTTCACCATGGCCGGGCTGCTGATTGCTTCCACTGAAGTAATCGGCGCGCTGACGGACTCAACCTCCGTGGCACTCTTCGCGGCGGTCTTTTCGTTGACCGGGCTTGGACTCGCCGGAGCAAACAAGTGGGCGCTGACCCAGAGCGCCATTCCGCCGGCATCGGTGGGACGCGTCCTCGGGATTCAGAACTGCGCGGCCAATGTCGCCGGAATCGCCGCGCCGCTGTTCACAGGATGGCTGAAACACGCCACCGGCAGCTATTCGGCACCTCTTTTCGCCGTTTGGGCATTTCTGCTGATCGGATGCGCCGCGTTCTGGGTGCTCGTCCGGCCTTTAGACGGGTGTGCTCCGCAAAAACTTCTCGCGGAGTGATCGACCTGCGCGTAACGTCTGGTAACGTGCGATGCTGAGCCTTTCATGCCCTCACCAGTGAGTCTTTCC
>JAWXCM010000368.1:0-2995 GCA_034408745.1 Bryobacteraceae bacterium | reverse complement strand
GGATCGCGCGGACGCTAGCGCGCACCAGCCATTCCTTCAAAATGCCGACGCAGCCGACGGAACGTTCATAGAGGAACTCCCACATCGCGGCCAGGTCGGTTTCCTTACTCTCAAACGGAAGCTGTTTCTGGAAGGTGAGAAGTACGCTCTGGAAAACCTGCCGGTCCGCGGCTGAGTCGGCTCGATAGCGCTGGAAGTGGAGGTCCAGGCAGCGGCGGCTCAACTGGGCGCTGAGGTTGCGGAAGGCCAGAAGCTCGTAGGTGCCGAACAAGACATGCACTGTCCCCGTGCGGTTGGCGATGGACTTCATGACATCCAACTGATCGGAGAGCCTCCGCCCCGATGCCACCCGCCCCAAGTGTTGAGCCTCATCGACGAACACAACCGGCGGACGGCGATGACGAAGTGCCTGTTCGGCGGCGAAGCTTAAGTCGGTATCGCCAACGATGGTTGCCACCGGCGTCGGCGCGCTGGAGTAAACACGCATCGTTTTCGCGTAGATCAGAGGTTCGTTCATGGCGACCAGCAGCCGGCTGAAGTAGTCGCGCCAACGAAAGCGGCCGGAGTGCGGCGGAGGCACTTCGACGCTGACGAAGGGCAGGCGGCCAGAGTCGGGCGGCATCTGCTGCAACAGCAGTTGTTCCACCTTCGTGCGTAACGTGGTCTTGCCGACGCCGGTTGGGCCGAGGACCATCACCAATGAGCCAGGTGTCGCGCCTTCGATGGCATCCACTAGTTCATCGCGCGCCGCTACCAATCGTGGATGCGCCATGGTGAAGTTGCGGAACTGGTCCAGCCGCTCGCTTCGATGATGTGCAGTTGATTCCGACGTCATCACATCTCTCCATAAGTAACGAAACTTGGCGGCGGCGATAACAGCGCGGGCTCGAAAAGCTCCGGCGCATCCTGTAATGCCGGTCCGGTCGCGACCATCTCCGGCGGCGTTTGAAGCGACCTCGCTTCCAGATCGCTCAATCGTTGAATGAGGATCGCCTCCTCTTGTTCGACGGACTTCAAGAAGTCGGCGAGGGCGCTTGCTGTGACGGCAAATTGGCCGGAGTGATTCTGCCTCCGTTTACGTAACTCTTCGCTTGCCAGATGAACCTCCCGTTCCGAGTGGCCATGCAAGCTCGCGTAATGTTCGGAATGGCACTCAATCCACTGGTGATCCACGAACGCAAAGGCGGTGCCAATGTCGAAGGGGTCATAGCGAACGGGGACTTGCGCGGACTCCCAGGCCGGATTGCGAAAATGCTCCGACCAGTAAAAGATATGGTTGATCTTCATTCCGCGGCCCGCCATCACCTTTGCTGTGCCCTTGCGCGTCGTGGGTAAGGTGAAGATCAAAAAGTCACGGTCATAGGCGATGTTCCGGTGAGCTCGGTTGCCCGTGGCAGCAAGTGCCGTCTCGAAGGCTTGGCGCGGGCTCTGCCCGAGCGCCGGATGATGCAGCCTTTCGTAGACCTCGTATGCGTACTCCGTCAGCATCCGATGAAGGTCCGTGAGCGTCCATGCGGCGTGATTCCTGGGGTCAACGCTCTTGGTCATCTGCCGCGCGTTGCGAGCGGCCTGCGTGTTTCCGGTGAGGTTATGAAAGAACTGCGTGTTGGCCGTGCCGAACAACCGTTCGCAGGTTGCGCCGAAACGCGCCTTGGCAGGTGGCCTCGTCTTTTTTAACACCTCGCAGCGGGCCAGGAGTGTTTCAAAGTAGATGCTGTCGAACTCCTTGCCGCCATCGAGGACCAGGATCTGCGGGAGGCGTCCGTGGCGGCGGACGCACTCGCGAACGGTCATCATCGCCGAGCGGTAGCTGGGTGGATCGAAGGTGAGATGGAACGCGAGAATACGCCGCGAGTAAGCGTCCGTAAGGAACGTTAGCCAGGGACGGCCAAGCAGCCGCCCAGTTTGTGAGCAGACGGCCCAGACATCGGCCTGCGTATGATCTAGATGGCCAATCTCGAATGGCCGGTCGCCGTGGCGCGGGGTTCGCTGTTCCAGTTCCCAGAAGAAAGATTGCACCTGATAAGCCGCACGGCTGCCCTGGCGTTTCTGTGTTTGTTCCGCACCGGCACGTTGATGGATGGCGGCAGTGAATGTCTTCAAGCTTGGCGTCGGAATTTGTTCGCGTTCGCAAACAAGCTTCAGTGCCGTCCACGCCGCATACATGGTCTTCTGCTTCAGCGATTCGTAATCCTTCTCGATGTGTTCGTCCATCAGCGATCTCGCTTTTTCCGAAAGCTTACTCGTTGAGTTGCCGCGGTTGGTCGCCGGCAGCAACCCCGTGTAGCCATTGCCATGCCGCTCTTCGCCGGTCCGATAGGCGGCGATCCATCGCCGCAAGGTTCTGGGAGGCATGGCGTCATGTGCCTCTCCGCGCAAAGCTCGCGAGACGATGTGAAAGCGCCTGGTCGCCTCTTCCAGATCTGTCTGGCTGGCCGAACGCAGCCGTGCTTGAATGCCCTCCGTGTCTGTGACTTCCCCACTGACGCGAATACGCCTTTGCAGGACTGCATCATTAAATATGTCTGCCGGAATCTCCGCGATCTCTTGGTCCGCAGAGCGCAGAATCACGGCGCTCAAGCCGGGGTTGATGACCGTCCAGGCTCTGCCGTCCCAGTCCAATGTCGCACCAGTCCGAAGCGGTTTTGCGAACTCCGTCACCGGTTCAACGTCTGTTGGCTTCTCCAACCAAACCGCAACCTTCGCAGGCTCGGGCAGACTGACCTTCGACAGATCGACATAGATGTCCCCGGTCGCAATCAGCGCGTAAATCTCATCCCGCGTCACCTCTCCCTCCGTGGTGAGAAACAGGGCTTCAAGCGAACAGCCAGGCTGCGCGGCCACATGCGCCAACGCTCGCTGCTGGTGAAGCGGTGGCACGGACGGCGGCTCCCGAAAGTAGTCTTCGAGGAACTGAATGTTCCGCTGGAACAACCAGTTGATCTCGGCGGAAGACCGCACGCGATAGTACAGGCCGAGGGGTTGCGCATGCTGT
>JAWXCM010000367.1:0-21429 GCA_034408745.1 Bryobacteraceae bacterium | reverse complement strand
GGCGCCGCCATGATCCGCACCAAGGGCGAAGCCGGCTCGGGCAACATCGTCGAAGCTGTCCGCCACATGCGAACCATTCAGAAGGAAATGAAGCAGCTCACCGTGCTCGGCAAGGAAGAGCTGATGATGGAAGCCAAGAAGCACATGGCTCCCTACGAGCTGATCGAGTGGGTCGCCGCTCACGGCAGACTCCCGGTGCCCAACTTCTCGGCTGGTGGTATCGCGACGCCGGCCGATGCCGCGCTCGTCATGCACCTCGGCGCTGAAGCGGTCTTCGTCGGCTCGGGCATCTACAAGTCGTCCGACCCGGAAGCCCGCGCCAGGGCCATCGTCAAAGCGACCACGTACTACAAGGACGCGGCGAAGGTACTCGAAGCCAGCGAAGATCTCGGCATCGGCATGCCCGGTCTTGAAATCTCCAGGATCGCTGAATCCGAGCTGATGCAGACGCGAGGCTGGTAACCATCATGGCCAAACCGCGAGTCGGAGTACTCGCACTGCAGGGTGATTTCGAAGCACACGGAAAGGCGCTCGCCCGCGCGGGCGCCCAGCCTGTGGAGGTCCGCACGGCGGAGGAACTCAACTCCGTCGACGGCCTCATCATCCCCGGCGGCGAAAGCACCACCATGCTAAAGCTCCTCAATTACATGGAGCTGCTCGAGCCGTTGCGCGAATTTGGCGGAAATAAGCCCATTTTCGGCACCTGCGCCGGAGCCATCCTGCTGGCCGAACAGGTCACCAACCCCGAGCAGATGTCGCTCAGCCTGATGAACATCGGTGTCCAGCGCAACGCCTACGGCCGCCAGCTCGACAGCCGCATTGTGCACATCGGCTCGTCCGACCAGCAGCGACTGCCTGGTGACATTGAGGCTGTTTTCATTCGCGCTCCCATCATCAAATGGGTCGGCGGCCAGGCGAGAGTGCTCGCCGAATACAACGGCGATCCAGTGCTGGTGGAGCAGGGAAGGCACCTTGTGGCGACGTTCCACCCGGAGCTCACAACCGATCCTCGAGTCCACGCACTGTTTGTTGCGAAAATCAAAGACAGTGCCCCCACTGCGTAAACACGTACTGTTTGTTTGTATCGGGAATATCTGCCGCAGTCCCATGGCTGAGGCGCTCGCCAAAAAGTACGGCACCGATGTCATCGTGGCCTCCAGCGCCGGACTTTCCCCGGCGCTTCAGACCCACGTCATGACTCGCGCCGTGCTGAAGGAAAAGAACGTCGATCTGGGCGACCATCTCCCCCGCCGTCTGGCCGACCTCAAGCCGTCCAATTACGATCTGATCGTCAACATGAGCGGCTCGAAGCTCCCCGACAACCTCGGTGTCCCGGTCGAGAACTGGCCTGTCGCCGACCCCATGGGACGCTCCGACGACACATTCCGTAAGTGTCGCGATGAGATTGAGATGCTGGTCATGCGGTTGATTCTGCGCATTCGAACCGGAAAGTTCGACAAGGCGATTGACTCTCAGGCCGCGAGTTCGCGACAATAGAGTTACACCAAACACTGGGCAGTAAAGCTCGGTGCCACGTCGTGCGGATGTGGCGGAACTGGCAGACGCGCATGGTTCAGGTCCATGTTCTCGCAAGGGAGTGGAGGTTCAAGTCCTCTCATCCGCACCAATTTTTCCTTCCTCAGGCAGCCGGTCGAGTACGGACCCGCTGTAGTATCTCCGCCCCGCTTTTCTGTCCTACTACCCGCAAATCATAATCGACCTGCAGCCCCAGCCATAGTTCCGGCGAATTTCCAAAATACCGCCCCAAACGTAGCGCCGTATCCGCGGTGATCCCTCGAGCACCATTCACAATCGCGCTGACTCGGTTAGGCGGAACATCCAGGTCACGCGCCATCTGATTGATACTGATGCCCAGCGGTCTCATAAAGTCCTCGAGCAGGATCTCTCCCGGGTGAATCGGATCCAGCCGTTTTGCTCCGCTCATGTACGTCCTCCAGCCTCAGTGATAGTCCACAACAGCCACTTCACAGGCATCCCCGTCCAGCCACGCAAAACAAACCCGCCACTGATCGTTAATTCGGATGCTGTAGGTTCCGGCTCGATCGCCTTTTAGCGATTCAAGCTGATTGCCGGGCGGCACACGCAAATCCTCCAGTCGTCGAGCCTGATGCAAATACAGAAGCTTCCGCCTCGCCACCCGCTCGATTCGGATCAATCTTCACTCTATGACGCCGCGCGGAATACGTCAACCGTCATGAGTGAACCAGGCTGACTACCCACCCCACGTGGGGCATACTATTCCAATGAGCCTCAGCCGAGTCCTCGCGGTAGCATTCCTTGCATCCGGCGCGTCGTTCGCCGCAACTTACTGCACCACGCCAGACCCAGCATGCCTCGAGCCCGTCCCCGTCGAAAAGGATCAGGCCTTCTACGTCTATCGCAGCCGTCCACTTACTCAGCCCGACAAAACGGTCGAGCGCATCTTCATTCTTGTCCACGGCGTCGGCCGCAACGGCAACGACTACTACCTATTCGCCATCGGCGCCACCGAGGACGCAGGTCAGCTGGACCGCACCCTCGTCATCGCGCCACGCTTCCACTCCAACGTCGGCACCGGCAGCGGTAACTGCAAGGACGCCCTCGACTCCAGCGAAATCAACTTCTTCTGCCGCGGATGGACCGACGGCACCACTGCCGCTGACACCAAAGTCTCTTCCTACACCGCCATGGACCGGCTCCTTGAAGCGGTGGCCAACAAGACCCGCTTCCCCGCGCTGCAGGAGATCGTGCTCGCCGGGCACTCGGCCGGAGGTCAGTTCGTCCAGCGATACCTCGCCATCAACCGAGCCCATCCGAAGCTCGCCGTGCCCATTCGATATGTCGTCGCCAACCCCTCCACGTACATGTATCTCGACGCGTGGCGTCCCAACCCCGCCGCCGTCAAGGCTTGCCCAGGTTACAACCAGTACAAGTTCGGTCTCATTGATATTCAGGGTTACGCTTCCGAAACGGGACCTGACGTTATCCGCGGTAACTACGCCGCACGCAACGTAACTTACTTACTCGGGCAGGAAGACAATGTCGACGCGCACAGCATGGACAAGAGCTGTCAGGCCATGGCACAGGGACCGTTCCGGCTCCAGCGAGGACAGGCATTCTTTGAGCACCTCAACAAAACAACAACGGCCACACACAAGCTCGTCGAGGTGCCTAAGTGCGATCACAGCGCCGAGTGCATGTACCGCTCGGTGGAAGGGCGCCAGGTTATCTTTAACCCTTAACGACAACCACCTGGCGCAGTTCGTGGACCACCTCCACCTGGGTCCGCCATTACCGCGTCAATCGACTTGCGTTTCATCGATCACGTCTGCGTCGCCATCATTCCGCACCCGATGTCCACGCCGACAGCCGCCGGAACAATCGCACCTTTGGTCGGAATGACACTCCCCACCGTCGCCCCGATCCCGAAATGCGCATCGGGCGTCGCCGCAACCCACTCATGAATGAACGGCGAATGCGCGGTGTTCTCCAACTGCGTGCGAGCCCTGAAATGGGAAAACCCCGTGAGCCTCAGCTCACGGGGTTTCTACTAACTCGTATCCCGATTCTCGCGCGGGACGGCCGGTCCATCTGAACTCGGCTCGTCACTGAACGAGGCCTGAAAAGCTACAACAGTCGACTCAGTAGTCGGCCACCTCGCGCGTGATTGTCGGTCTACTCGAACTGTCAAAATTCATTAGACTGGACCACCTCCTTTTTCAGTGATGCCTTCATCCTGCCACGCCGATATTTGGGTTGTCAATAGTACTCCGCTTACCCTGTACGATTTCACCGTGAATCACGGAAAGAGCTCGGACAGTTCACCGACGGGCACCCTTGACAGCTCCGCCAGCGCATCCATGCGCAGTTCGACCCCAAGCCCGGGCACCGCTGGAATCGGCAGCATCCCGTCAGCGTCCAGCCGCCACGGCTCCGTCACCAGATCGTCGATAAATGCAGAGCCGGTGAGGTACTCCACCAGATCCGTATCCGCAAACGCCGAGGCCACCTGCAGGTCCGACGCCAGCCCTACAGCCGTGTTCCAGCCATGCGGAATAAACCGAACGCCATGCTCACGGGCTGTCCACGCGATCCGCCGCTGCTCGCTAAGCCCGCCGCACTTCGTCACATCCGGCTGCACAATGTCGAACGCCCGCCCTTCCAGCCACGGCTGAAACGCCTGCCGCCGGGTCAGCACCTCGCCCCCGGCAATCGGCACCGACGATGCTGCCCGAAGCGCCTGGAATTCCTCCAGCGAATCCGGCGTCAACGGCTCCTCAAACCAGCTCACGCCATACGCGTCCAGCATGTCGGCAGTCCGCAGAGCCCATTTGTAACCCTGCGGCCAGAACGCGTCGCTCGCCCCGGCATCCACCATCAGCAGCGACTCCTCGCCCACCGCATCCCGGGCCGCGCGAACGATCGCCTCATCCACCGCCAGGCTCACCTTGCCGAAGGGCCCCCAGCCAATCTTGAATGCCCGAAATCCCTGCGCTTTGACGGGCAATAACTCGTCGGCCATCTGCTCCGGCTGCCGCATCAGCAGCGACGCGTACGGCCTGACCCGCTCCTTGTAGCGCCCCCCAATTAGCCGGCCAACAGGCTGCCCGCAAGCCTTCCCCAGCAGATCCCAAAGCGCAATATCGATCCCGCTGATGGTGTGGGTAATCGAGCCGCCGCGCCCCAGCCAGAACGTCGACTGGTGCAGTTTCTCGCTCACCCGCTCCGGCTCCAGCGCATTCTCGCCGAGAAACAGCGGACGCAGCACGGCCAGCGAAGCCTTCACCAAATCGCCGCTGGTAAACACGCTGCCCCAGCCGGTCAGCCCCTCATCGGTGAGCACGGCGATAATCGTGTGGACACAATCCTCCGGCTGCAGCTCCGACGACCACCCACCCTCCGGCGTCTTGCCCGTAAGCCCAAACGCCCGCACGTCTCGAATTTTCATCCGCCCGTCCACTCCTTAGTGATGGTCCACCCGCGGCGCAATCTCCTTCGCCCGAAACTCGCGAATCAGCGCCTTCATTCGCTCCACAACCGCCTCCACAAACAGCCGGCCCTTCTCAGCCGTCGCGAGCGTCGGATCCCCCACCGTACCCGTCCGCGAATACCGGCTGAACCACTCCTGAAAGAAAACCGGCGATCCCACCTGTAAATCCCAGAAAAAGAACTCCGACGGACGCTTAAAGGAGATATCTTTTTCCGCCAAATCCATCTGCACCAGGTCAGGCCGCAAATGCAGCAGTACGGAGGTCTCCAACTCGCATCCGTGCGCCATTCCGCCAGGAAACTCCGATTCCCGCAGCGAAGCCAGCAACTCGCGTGGAATCAGATTCCACCACGGAACCATCGCGCAGACCGCCTCGGTGCGATTCGTAATATTCCGCGCCGCAATATCCAGAAAAGGCACATTACTTCCGTGCCCGTTCACCAGCAGAACTTTTCGGAATCCGTGCCGTGCCAGACTCACACCGATATCGGTGACGTACCGTACGATGGTCTCGCCTTCCACCGCGATCGTCCCCGGAAAATCCATATGGTGCTCATTGAAGGAGTAGTACACCGAAGGCAGCAAAACCGCTTCCTCCGGCATCTGCTCCACAGCCAGCCGCGACATCTCCGTCGCCGTCAGCACGTCCGTGACAAGGGGCAGATGCGGCCCATGCTGCTCGACTGTCCCAACCGGCAGCACAGCCACGCGATTCCCCGCCACAGCGGCCCGAATCTCCGGCCACGTGAACTCCTCATAGCGATACTTCACGTCCGAAACTCCGTCCCGCCAGGGAATACTCGCTCCACCTCAAGCTCCTCATTCAGCACCAAAACATCCGCCATCTTCCCCACCTCCAGGCTCCCGACCTCATCGTGGACTCCAACCCGCTCCGCTGGCGTGAGACTCGCCATCCGAATCACTTCAGCCAGGCTCGCGCTCGTCGCCCGCGCCATCACCCGAACCATATGATCCATCCCCGTCACCGCGCTTGCAAGTCCGCCGCCCGGCACAAACCCGACTTTGCCGTCCGATTCAAACCATGACCCCGACTCCGCAGGCCCAAAGCGGTACCGGCCCGGTGGCATATCCAGCGCCCGGTTCGCATCGGTCACCAGAAGCAGCCGCGACGCCCCCTTCATCCGATACGCAAACTCCAGCAATTCCGCCGACAAATGGCACCCGTCTGCAATCACCTCCGTGCTCATTTCCGGATAAAGCAGGACGAATTCCGCCATGCTCGCCTGCATCGGCGTCCCGTACTTCGCCCTTAGTGAGGACACCGAACTCATGGCACACCAGAAATGATCCACGTGCCGGACGCCCGCCTCATATCCGCGAGCCATTTCCGTCCACGTGGCGTCCGAATGCCCGCAGGTCACCAGACACCCCGCCGCCCGAGCCGCCCGGTAAAACTCCTCGGCCCCCGGCAGTTCCGCGGCGCAGGTCGCGACCCGGATCAGCCCGCCCCGCAGAAACTCCAGATACTCCGAGGGCAATGGATCCCGCCGGCCCTCCACCGCATGACACCCCACCTTGTCTTCCGCAAAGTACGGCCCATAATAGTGCACCCCCGCGATCCGCGCACCATCTTTCGCCGACCATCCTTCCCGAGCCTCACCGCAGGCCCGAAGCATCTCACGGATCTCTTCGGTCGTTCCGGTGGTCGTAGTAGGAAATATTGTTGTGGTGCCATGACGCGCGTGAGCCCGATTTGCTACTCGCACCGCCTCAGCCGAACCGTCCATGTAATCCGCACCTGCTCCGCCATGCACGTGGATGTCGACAAAACCCGGAGAGATATACCTGCCGTTCACCACCTCAAAGTTACCGTCCGGCCGCGACGTGCCAACACTTACCAGCCGCCCCGATTCCGAGCACAACACCCAGCCCTCGTCCAATACCCTGTCCGGCAGTATCACCGAGCCCTGAAAGCAAATCACAAGTCCTCCTCACCGGCCAGCAAGTGCTTCGTCCAGCCCTCCGCTTTCAGATACCGGTACGCCTGACGAACCTCGTCGGGAATCTCCTGTGGAGCCGACCATCCCCGCTGCCCATACACCCAGAGCCGCTGTAAATCACCCATTAAAATATGCAATATCTTATCCGCGGGTAAATCGGCCGTGAAATATTCGTCGAGTCCCATGACAGGCGATGCAAAACTGGCCGGCATCTCCGGCCATCCCACCTGCCACGAAGCCCACGCCCGCCGCTGCATGAAAGGTTTTACCGCGACAACCACACTCTGAGGCTCCAGTCCGAGTTCGCCCAGCAACGCCCTGCTAAACCGAACATTCTCTGAAGTGTTCTTTGCCCGGGTCTCGAGCACCACCCGGTCGCGCGGCACGCCACGGCCCACGGCGACGTCGGCATACATTTCCGCTTCTGTGCGATCCCAGCGCGTGGCCAGCAGATCGTCCTGATGGGCGATGCCGCCCGTGCACAACAGCAGGCGACCAAATCCACGCAGGAACAGATCCGCTGCAAACTCAGCTACCCGCAAATCATTGGTGCCCAGGGCGATCACTACATCCCCCGGCGCCACTTCCCACCCCGGCGCGTGAAACTGCCAGATCACCCTCGCCGCCCGCAGGCTTTCTTCGTTGATGTGCACCAGAATGAGCCTACACCGTCCCGCGATCATCGCCGATGTTAGACTACGCCTATTCGGCAATCGCCGTGGCACACATGACTGGCATAAAAGGGCACGGACGCCTGGTCATTCAGAACAACCTCGCGGCCATTGATCAGCTCGCCGAGTTCTTCAACGGTATCGGCGCGGAGCAGAACTGGTCCGCCGACGAACTCTTCGATATCAACCTGTGCGTGGAAGAAGCCGTTGTGAACGTGATTGTCCACGGCTACGAGGACAACGCGGAGCACCAGATCGAAGTGACTGCCGATTACGGCGCAACCGCCGTCACCATCACCATCGTCGATGACGGCATCCCGTACAACCCCCTCAAAGCGAAGGGCGCCAACATCTACGCCGCGCCTGAAGAGCGCACGCCTGGTGGCCTCGGGGTTCACCTCGTCCGGGCGCTGATGCACACGCTGACCTACTCGCGCGACAACGGCCGGAACCGCCTTTCGATGACGAAGAGTCTGGGAGCTGGAATTTAGGAACTGGTGGGCGGGACAGGGACTGAAAGGGTGACGCCAGGCAGCGGAACCAACACCGGGGTTGTGCCGCGGACGGCCGCGACACGCCCGGCGGGAGGGGTTCGTACGCCAGTTACGCGACGAGCTTTTTACGGCGCACCACAACCAGACCGGCCAGCGCGGCGCCGATCAGGCCCAGGGTTGCCGGCTCAGGGACAGCGGAATCCACATGTGCCTGAATCGTCGTCTGGCCCGGAGGTGTGCCCGAATTCGGAGCAACAATCGCACTTATCAGTGAAACTTTCGTGAACACTGTGCTTCCAAAATTGCCGCTTACTGCGTTAAACGTGCCCGGTCCAAACTGGGCTGGGCTCCAGTTGATAAGAATGGCGCTGGCATCGCTGTAGACGGTACCGCCGGTCGACGTTCCAACGAATTTCCCGGTAGCCACGTCAGTCTGATCGGTAATCAGGATGTCGAACGTGAATGCTCCGAAGGTCGCGCCAGTGCCAATCGTTTCGGTGCTGCACGTGGCACAGGCCAGCGTGAAGTCGCCAAGGTTGATGTTGGAGGGAACGCCAGTGGATATGTTGACATTCGGAGTGAAAGTCAGCGATGCCGCCTGGCCAGATGTCTGATTCAGCGTCAGAGGACCGCCGCCAGAAAAACCTGTGTTTGCGCCGTTGGTGCTGTAGATGATGGCGGCGTTTGCGCCTGACGCCATCAGGAAGAGGGCGAGCGCACCGGTCCAGGCCTTTGAAATCGTGCTACGAATTGTCATGCTTGTAAAGTGTCCTTAAAGCCACACTCGTCCAGGAACGGACCAGGGGCGAACTAACAATAGCACTGAAATCGCAATATAAAACAGAAAGTAACGGTTAATAAAGATAAAAAATAAACGACACTTTTCACCGGGAAATTCGTCCGTTAAAATTCCGCTTCACAGGGCCTCCCGCAAGATGCGGGAGAGTTCCGGTCTGCTGAGCGCCACCGGATTCGCCTTCATGCTCGATGCCTTTTCGGCAAGGGCGACTACCTCGGCGATGTCGGCGTCGCTCAGGCCGAACGCGCCAAGCCCCGGCACGCGAAGTTCGGAGCAGAGGGCCTGAACCCATGCGACGCCGTCCTCCGCGGAGGCGTCAACGTTGTTGGTCAATACCTGCGCCACACGCTGGAACCGCTCCACACTCAGGCCGCGTTCGCGCAACGCCCGCACATTCGCCGCCATGCCATGCGGCAGCAGCGCCGCGCACACCGAGCCATGTGGAGCCTCGAACCTGCCTCCAATAGGTGCGGCAAACCCATGCACCACGCCGAGTCCCGCGTTCGCCAGCGCCATTCCACCAAGCAAAGCGCCGTAAGACATCTCGGCCCGAGCCTCCGCGTCCTGCCCGTTGCGAGCCAGGCGCGGCAACGCCTGCGACACCCTCCGGATTCCGTCCAGACACAGCGCATCGGTAAACGCGTTGGCGCGGCACGACACATACGGCTCGATCAACTGCGTCAGCGCGTCGAGCCCTGTGCTGATGGTGATCTCGCGCGGCAAATCGAGAGTCAGCAGTGGATCCACCACGGCAACTCGGGGCAGCATCCAGACGCTGCGCAGGCTTGCTTTCACGCCATGCTCCGGGGAGCCGAGCACTGCGTTGCGCGTCACTTCAGAGCCTGTCCCCGCGGTTGTCGGCACAGCGATAAAAGGAAGCCCGGGACGAAGGAACGGCTGGCCGCGTCCGACAACCTCGAGGTAGTCCAGAGGGTCGCCGACATTGGCTGCGAGTATCGCAATGGCCTTCGCCGCATCGATCACGCTGCCGCCTCCGGTGCCGATTACGACATCGCAGCCGAGCTCGCGGCACAGCGCCGCGCCTTCTCGAACCAGGCTGACGGTCGGCTCACCGCGCACCACGAACGGAGCGCCGGAACGCGAGCCGCCCACATGAAACGGCTTCGATCCAAACTCCGCGACAATCGCGTCGAGGCGCGATGCGGTACCTGGCCCGAAAATCACGCGCCCGGCGGTAGCGAACTCAAACGGAGGCAGGGGCATACTTCACGCTCTGGCGTGGCTCTGCCATCATCTCAGCCACCGTATCGCGCCAACTGGCGTAGTGCTCGGTCTCTTTGTGGGCTGCCGCGGCATCGGCATTGCGGTAGATCTCTATCAGAACGAAGCGAAGGGGATCGTCGATCTGGCGGATTACCTGGAATGCGGCAATCCCAGGCTCCAGCACGCTGTGAGCCGCATTCTCAAGACTGGCCGCGCGGAAGGCTTCCACGAATTCCGGCCTGACATGGACATGCACGTGAACAATCAGCATGTCTTCTATCGTAGCCAGGGCTTGCTGACCGCGCTGCCAACCCGCAGCACGACTTCGGCCCCGGCAGCGACGCCCGGAGGGGGCGTTACGTTCACCTGATACAGTCCGGCGAAACTGGGAGACAGGCCCGAGTAAGTCACGGTGGCGTCGACTCCGCCGATGGTTACTCGCGTGTCACCGGTGGTTCGGGCCAGGGGCGATGCGGGTGCCGCCTCACCCGTGCCAGGCGCATTCGAAACTCCGCCCAGTCCGGTGGCCCAGATGGTCCACGCCTCCGGCTGCCGCTGCACGGCGAAGATCTCCGGCTGTGCGACTGCTATCGGTATCTCGACGGACGGCCGAGCCTGTCCGTTCACCGTCACCACCAGCGTTGCGCGCTGCTGCCCTGCGAGTTCCCACGGCACCTGCACGTTGATCTGATCCTGCCCGGCCACACTGGCGACGGCGAGAATCGGTGAGCGAATGCCGTTCATTGTCACCGACACATTGCCGAGCGAGGCAGGCAGCGGAAACGCGGCTGCCCGCAGAACTCCAATCACCGGTGCGATGCCCGGACCGAAAAGCGAGACTAACGAGCCGGGGACCGCGCCTTCGCCGAAGCTTGCGGCGTTGACGGCTGCGATGGTCCCGGCCGTCGGCACCATCCTGTAGACGGCCCCCTCGGTATACGAGCCGACATAGAGTTCACCGGCCGAGTCCTGCCCAAATGTCGAGACTTGCAGCCCGCTGCTCAGCAGCAGTTCGTTCTGCCAGGTGTCGCCCGAACGGCGCAGGGACCAGATTCGTCCGCTGCCGTAATCGCCGTAAATGTAAGCGCCTCGCCAGACATATCCGCCGGTTATCGAGACGCCGAGGCTGTGCGGATATTCCTGCACCGGAAAAGTGATTCCGGAGCGGTCGCAGCCGGAGCGCGGGTTGTAGCACTGGGTGCCTTCGGTGCGATTCCAGCCGTAATTCTGGCCCCCGCTACTGGATGCGGGCTGGAAATTAATCTCTTCGATGGCGTTCTGCCCCACGTCGGCGATATACAGATCTCCGGTGGCGGAATCGAAGGAGAATTTCCAGGGATTTCTAAGACCATAGGCCCAGATTTCCGGTCGCGCGCCTGTCCGGTTCGCGAAGGGGTTGGATGCTGGCGAGGTATACGTTGCCGAGCCGCCCTCCACGTCGAGCCGGAGCAGCTTACCGAGCAGCGCATTCAGATTCTGCCCGTTGCCGCGAGGGTCCCCTCCGCTGCCGCCGTCGCCCAGTCCGGCGTACAGATATCCATCGGGTCCGAAGACGATACGACCGCCGTTGTGATTGGCGAACTCCGTGTGGGCCACCCGGAGCACCACCTCTTCGGACGCGGGGTCGGCGAGATCCGCACTGGTGGCGCTGAGTCCAAATCGCGAGATGACGATGTTGCCCGCAGGGTCTGTGTAATAGACGTAAAACCGCTGCCGCGAGGCGAACTGCTGTGGAAACGCGAGCCCCAGCAAGCCGCGTTCGCCGCAGCAACTCATGCGGGATGCGATGTCGAGGAACGGAGTCTCAAGCACCGCACCGTCTTTGAGGATGCGAATGCGGCCGCGCTGCTCCACCACAAACAGTCTGGAGTCGCCGCGGGGCTGGACGATCTCAGTCGGACTCGCGAGCCCGGTGGAGATGCGGACGAGTCTGACAGACTGCGCCGGAAGTAACAGTGCGGCGGTAAACAGAAGGGTCAGTAAACGCATAAGAGTCACGGAACGATGGGCAGGATTAGACGTGATGGGCGTGCGGGCCCGTGATACAGAGTTTGACGCGCGGTTCGAAGTTCGTTATCGTCCGCAACCGTTCTTCCGGTGTTAGGATTTCTGTCGAATCTCGGGAAATTGCTGCTGGATATCTCGAGACGAACGCGATGTCCGGCCCGAAATACGTTGCTGGTTACGCCAATTTCGAAAACGATGGGGTATACCTCGCCCGGACGGGCGAGCCGCGCTTTGTCGAGACCCTCGCGATAGCGCAGCCGCAGGATGCCGTCGCAGAGGTTGCGCGCGTGGCCGTTGGGGAAAACATCGACGAGTTTCGCTGTGAAGTCCGTATCGGGCGCCGAGGTGGAAACCCAAAGCTGGACGCGCACAGTGCCGGTCACTTCCAGATCCTGGCGGAGCGCGGCCGAGGTGTAGACCAGGACGTCTTCGCGGCCCTCGACGGCACGCTGGTCCATCGGTCCCCAGGGCATCACTTTGGGGTCGCAGCACAAGGCGCCGCCGGCGGTGGGGGCGGGCTTGCGCGGATCGTAAACGTACATATCGTTGTCTTCGCGGGTGGGGCGTTCGGGCGAGAGGTGGCCGTCGCCGGTCAGCGTGTTGGCGCCCTTGTTGCTGTCCAGATACCAGGAAGTCAGGCGGGCGCGGCTGAGCGGCCACTCATCTTCATCGCGCCACTGGTTGATTCCCATGACGAAGATGCGCACGCGGGGAAAACGGAACTCGGGCGACGGGTGGGTACCGCGCATCCAGTAGTTGAACCAGTCCAGCTGATACTGCCGGGTTGGCGCGTACGCCTCGGGGCCGAAGCTGATGCCGGAGGGATACGGCGCTGTCTGATTGTGGGGCCAGGGGCCGACCAGCAGCCGGTGAGCGGCGCTGCGCCGGCTGAGATAGGCAAAGGCGTCGAGGTCGCCCTCAATGTAATTGTCGTACCAGCCGGCCACGATAAAGGCTGGCGTTCGAATTTCGGAAAGATGCTCCCAGGTGCTTCGGGTGCGCCAGTAGTCGTCGTACGTGGGGTGATTTAACGACTCCTGCCAGAGGTCCACGTCGCGGCCTGTCGCGATACGGTCGGCGGTGCGGACTGGTAAATGCCGGACATAATCGTTGAAATCAGGCTGAAATGGCCAGGGCTGTTTCAAGTTTTCCGAAATCCAGTGCAGTCGATGGCCGAGTTTCACCGCGCCTCCCCGGGAATAGAATCGGTCGCGGTACTCGTCTGAACCGGCGACCACCGGAAAAATCGCGATGAGGTGCGGGTTTTGAGCGAGTGCGGCCCGCCACTGCGCAATTCCCAGGTACGAGCCGCCGAGCATGCCGACCTTGCCGTTGGACCACGCCTGCTTCGCGATCCAGTTCAGCGTGTCGTCGCCGTCGCTGGTTTCCTGGGAGAAGCTGCGGAAGATTCCTTCCGACTTGTAACGGCCCCGGACGTCCTGAACAATCACTCCGTAGCCGTGGTCGAGGAAGGTCTTGTAACTGGAGACTAAGTAAGTGCCTTTGTCATAGGGAGTACGGATGAGCAGGGTGGGGAAGCGTCCGCTGGGGTCGGGCAGGAAGACGTTGGTGGCCAGTTTGACGCCGTCGCGCATGGGCACTTTGACGTAGAGGGTGTGGGCTGGCGCGCCGGTAGCGGCGAGGGCGAGAATGGCGATGGCGATTTCAGGCAGCCGCACGCAGCACGCTCCAGCAGGCTTCGGCGACGCGGGCGGGATCATGCTCGCGGCGAACGTGGTCGGCAGCCCGGGCTCCAATGGCACGGGCATGAGCGGGGAACTGTTTCAGCCAGTCGAGGACGGCGGTCAGGTGATCGCGCTCGGCCAGACCGGATTCGATGCGGACGCAGGAAGTTTCCGGGTAGCGGGCGTTCTCCTCCGAGTCCGTGACGAGCACGGCTTTGCCGGCGCCCATCAGCCGGACGGAGATGCCTGAGGTTTCGCCCGCGGCGGGGTACCGGAGGTTGGCGCAGATGTCGACGGCGTGGGTCAGGAGGCGGAAGTCGTTGGCGCTGGAATAGTCGCGGCGGATCACCCAGGGCTGGGCGAAATACGGGGCGAGCGCTTTGGCGAGGTCGCTGGAACAGGGTCCGGCGACCAGGAGTCGCATACCGGCGCGGCCGCAGGCTTCGATCACGGAACGGACTCGCCTGGATTCCCGGAGGTGTCCGAACAGGCCGCAGAGGGGTTCCAGCGGCCGGACGCCGAGGCGGTGTCGGACCTCGACCAGATCGGCGTCGGACGGCGTCGGCTCGGGGAAAAGGAGGTGCGGGATCTCGAAGACGCGGGCCTCGCGGGCGTGGCTGCGGACGATGCGGGCGGCGGCCGGATTGTGGACGATGACGGCCCGGGAGGTCTCGCAGACGCGGCGGATCAGAGGGTGGGCGAAGTAGCGCGGGTCGGAAGCTGAGGTGGCGCGGCTGGCCCAGAGGTCGGCTGCGAGCCCGGCGGTCCAGGCGCCGTAGTTGTAGGTGAATTCGGCCAGATATTCATTGCGGCTGAGGTGTCCGAGGGCGAAGTGGTGGAGCACGGCGTCGTGCAGCACGATGACGCCGGGGTGTCGGAGGGCGGCCCGGTAGATCTCGGCGTGGAGTTGGTTGTTGCCGAGGTGGTAGAGGTTGACGGTTCCGGGCGCGTTGGTTCGAACCTCGCCCTGCTGTCGGAGTGCGGTCAGCAGGTGCGCGGCGTAATCGGCGACTCCCGTTCGCGCCGGAGGCAGGGGGGCAAAGAAGCCGGCGATCACCGTTTCTGCCGCCTCCCGAACAGCGCTGTGCCGACCCGGATATGGGTGGATCCTTCTTCTATTGCGACCTCAAAATCGTGGGACATGCCCATGGAGAGGGCTGGCAGATGGTGCTGGGACGCCAGTTCGCGGAGCTGGCGGAAAAAGGGGCGCGAGAGCTCGGGATCGTCGGACCAGGGTGGCATCGTCATCAACCCCTGCAAGTTGAGATTTGGGCAGGCGCGAACGGTTTCGATCAGCTCAGGAAGGTCGGCTGGAGCGGCGCCGTGTTTGGCCTCTTCGTGAGAGAGCTTCACCTCCAGCATGACGTCGAGCCGGCGGCCCGCTTCGTTCAGGCGTCGGGCGAGTTTGGGCGAATCGACGGTCTGGATGGAGTGAAAAATTTCCGCCGCAATTTTGCTCTTATTCGACTGCAGATGTCCGATGAGGTGATAGACGGCGCCGGACAGATGAGAGACGGCGGGTGCTTTACCGGAGAATTCCTGGACATAGTTCTCCCCGAAATGCCGCAGGCCGAGATCGTAGCTTTGGAGGATGACGTCGACGGGAAAGACCTTGGTGACGGCGATCAGGGTGATGTCAGCGCGCTGACGGCCGGAGGCTGCACAGGCGTTGTGGATTCGCTCCTCAACTTTTAAGAGATTTTCTGGCAGCACGCAGCACGATTGTAATATGCGCACCGAGGAACAGTTCGCCGCGTGGGAAGCGATCCAGCGGTTTGTGGCTCAGGCGAAGCGTCCTGTGGCGTTTGAGCCTGGCGAAGAGCCGATGCCGCTGGTAATGGGTTCTTATGAGATCCGGCTGGACGGAACGAGGCTGCTCTTTCAGGTCTGGACGACTGGTCGAAACCTGGTGCGGAGGGTGACGGCGGTGGCGTCGGAAAAGGCAGGCCAGCTGGACCTCACCATCGAACGGTTCGGCAAACGTACCGGGATGCTGCAACTGCTGGACGTGGCGCGTCCGGCGGCGGCGCAGAAGACGAAGAGGGCCGGGAGGCTGGCTTTTCGAGAGCATTTCCGGCGTTTCCTGACGCGGCAGTTTCCGACGTGGAAGGTGGGCGAACTGTCCTGCGAGGCGGATCTGGAACACAGCCTGTCGCCGGTGTATCCGCGGGCGTTTCTGCGGAAGGGTTCGACGGGCTGGGCGGCGCTGGGGGCGGCGACGGCGTCCGATGCCGATCACGCGCTGACGTTCGGGCTGATATGGCTCGATTATCTGCGGCGGCGGGAGGCGAAGATCGCAGTCGAGGGTCTGGCGATTTTTTTGCCGGAGGGGCATGAGAAGGCGACGTGCCACCGGATTCGGCATCTGAACCTGGAGGCTGCGAAGTACAAGGCGTTTGTACACGCCGACGGCTGGGAGATGCCGGTGGATGTGGCGGATTCGGGAAACATCGACACGCATCTGCCTGACCGGGCGGTGCGGTTGTGGGTGCCGGACTGGGTTCGGGCGCTGGGCGGCGAGATGGTCGACACGGCTGGCGAGGTGAGTCTGCGGGTTCGCGGACTGGAGTTCGCGCGCTGGACCGGGAGCGAGTTGCGCGTCGGAATCGACAGCAAGCGCGTGGTGACGGAATCGGGCGCGTCGGAGATCCGGTCGCTGGCGGAGGAGATTGGGCGAATGCGGGATGGCTCGGCGGGGGACCACCGGAGCCTGTTGTGGTCGGCGTGTCCGGAACGGTGGCTGGAATCGAGGATCCGGCGGGATCTGCCCGCGATTGATGCGGGGTTGACGGGCGAGGTTTACGGGCAGGCTCCCACGTTCGCAGCCGGGGAACGCGGGGTGCTGGATCTGCTGGCGGCGGGATCGGACGGACGGCTCACGGTGCTGGAACTGAAGGCGAGCGAGGACATCCATTTGCCGCTACAGGCGCTGGACTACTGGGCTCGCGTGAAATGGCATCTGGAACGCGGGGAGTTTGGGATGAAGGGGTATTTTCCGGGGCAGAGGATCGGAAGATTGTCGCCGAGGATTCTTTTGGTGGCTCCGGCGCTGCACTTTCACCCAACAACTGAAACGATACTGCGGTATGTAACATCCGACGCTGAGGTGGAGCGCATCGGGCTGGCGGCGACCTGGAGGTCGGAACTGAAAGTCGTGTTCCGGGCGAGGGGTTGTGAGCCGGCGGGGTGCGAGGATAAAAGCGAGGAGAAACATGAAGGCAGCTCGGGTACTGGCGCAGGTTCGCGACGCTCTGGCGCATCTGAACCCAGGACTGGTTCGGGAAGAGGCGCAGAAGCCATTCACGGTCCAGTTGTTTGCGGCAACGCCCCAGGCGTTTGAGGAACTGGAGACATGGCTGGCGCCGAAGGACATCAGCGAGTCACGCCGGGATGAAGTTTTCAGCGTGGTGCGGCGGGGATCGGAATATGGCCTCGGAACGGTAATCCGGATTTTCGACGAAGGGCTGAAGGCGGGCCCTGACGATTTCGTGTTCCGGCGCGGGTATCCGGAGCGGGTGGTTTGCGACATCATCGACCGGCATCCGGATTTGCGGCTGTCGCTGGCGCGGCGGTTGCGGCCGTTTCGGGATCCGGTGGTGAAGCAGATTATTACGGAGATTTCGAGGGAGAATGCGCTGTTCTCGCTGGCGACGGCGCTGCCGTCGGTGATGCCGCTGTTATCGCTGCCCTGGGCGGTGGGAGAGTTTGCGTCCGACACGGCGTTCCTGACCGGGAACCAGATTCGGATGGCGTTTATGCTGGCTGCGGCGAGTGACCGGACGGTCAGCTATAAGGAGCAGAAGGCCGAGATTGCGTCGTTGTTTGCCGGCGCGTTTGGGTGGAGGGCGATTGCCCGGGAACTGATCAGCAAGATTCCGTTCGGAGGCGGCGTGCTTCCCAAGGCGGCTATTGCATTTGCCGGAACGTATGTAATTGGCGCGTCGCTGGAACGGCTCTACCGGGTGGGCTATGGCTACTCGGCGACAGAGCGGCGGGACGCGTATCAACAGGCGCTGGAGAAGGGGAAAGAAGTCGCTTCGGCGCTGGCCCGGAGCTTCTCGCACAGCAAGGCCTGACCGTTACAATATCGGGTATATGTTGCTGCGACGGACAGTGTGCACAGGAATTGTGTGCGTGTCGGCTCTGCTGGCCGACACTGCGGTTTTGAAAAGCGGCCGCTGTGTGGGAACGCTGGATGCGATCGATATCCGGTCGATTGAGTTTGGCAGCACCACGGCGGGCTGCGCCAGTCTGGATGAGGCCATTGTCCTGGATGGCCGGACGATTGTTGGGGCGCTGATCGGCGGGATTGCGGGTGCCGGATCCGGTGCCGGGGTTGGCGCGGGTTCGCAGGTGCTTCTGAAGGGCCAGAGGGTGCGGATCCTGTCTGAGACGCGGCTCTCGTTCTTGCTGGAACAGCCGGTTCGGATATGAGGACGATCACCGCGCTGGTGTTTGCCGCCGCTATGCTGGCGGGTCAGGAGCGTTTAGTGGAAGGCAACCCGAAGTCGCCGGTGCGGGTAATTGCGTATGAGGATTTGCAGTGTTCCGACTGCGCGATCTACCGAAAGACGATGGACGAGAAACTGTTGCCGAAGTATGCGGGGACGGTGGCGTTTGAGCATCGCGATTTCCCGCTTGGCAAGCACTTGTGGGCCAAACCGGCGGCGGTCGCGGCGCGGTACTTCGATGGCGTGAAGCCCGAGCTTGGCGTTGCGTTCCGGCAGTGGGCCATGGCGAATCAGGAATCGATTCAGCCGGAGACGTTTGAGGCGAAGCTGGTGGAGTGGGCGAAGTTGAAGGGGCAGGACGCGGCGCGGGTGAAGGCGGCGCTGGCGGATGCAAAGCTGGTGAAGGCCGTCCAGGAAGACTATGAAGAGGGTGTCGCGCGAGGTGTCGCACGGACGCCGACGGTGTTTGTAAATGGCGAGCCGTTTATTGAGACATTCACGGCCGAGGAAATCTCGAAAGGAATCGATGCCGCTCTGGCGGCCTTTCAAACCAAATGAGTAAACCTGTTGCGATTGTGACCGGTGCCAGCCGGGGCATTGGGCGCGGGGTCGCGGAAGAACTGTCGCGGACCCATCAGGTGGTTGGTACGTACCGGGGACGGCTGGATGCGGCCGAGTCGCTGGCCGCGGCGACGGGTGCGGCGATTATTCAGACCGACATTGGGTCCCGAGCAGACCGCGAGGCGCTGATTGCGTTCACGGTGGAGAAGTTTGGGCGCATCGATTTACTGGTGAATAATGCCGGAATTGCGCCTCGGGAGCGGCGGGATATTGTCGAGGCTACGGAAGAGAGTTTCGATGAGCTGATCGCGACGAATTTGAAGGGACCGCACTTTCTGACGCAACTGGCGGCCCGCCAGATGCTGGCGCAGGGAGGGCCGGGTCGCATCGTGTTTGTGACGTCGATTTCTTCCTACACGGCTTCGGTGAACCGGGGCGAGTACTGCATCTCGAAAGCCGGTCTGAGCATGAGCGTTGCGCTGTGGGCGGCTCGGCTGGCCCCGAACGGGCTGGGCGTTTTCGAGATTCGGCCGGGGATTATTCGCACCGATATGATCTCGGCTGTCGAGAAAGTCTACGACGAAAAGATCGCTGGCGGACTGCTGCCGCAGAGGCGGATGGGGGAATCGTCGGATATTGGCAAAACGGTCCGTGCGATTGCCGACGGTCTGCTGGATTATTCGACGGGCCAGGTGATTAACGTCGACGGTGGATTTCATTTGCGCACGCTTTAAAAATGCGGATAATGGCTCATGCCATTCCGCACGACCTGAAGACGCTGGTCTTCAGCATCCTTGACGCCCGGGATTTACAGTTTCCGAGGACAGGGCCGGAGCTGCTTCGTGGGTGGCTTAAGGCTTTCGCGATCATCGTGGCGATGTACTGTATTTTCTTCGTGCTTTCACTGGCAGATCCGCAGGCTGGGCCGGCAATCGCGACGGTATTCCTGTGGGGTTGTGTGGCGGTGCTCGCTCCCTTCATTCATGTTGGAATGCTGCGTTAGCGGATGAGGCGTACGTCGCTGCGGGGCATTCATTTTCAGTCGCGGGCGCAGGCGGCGATTTGTTCAAGCCGTACGCGATTATGGTTTTGCGGAGTATTCCGACGCTTTACCTGAATGCGCTCTGGTATTCCGTGAAACAGCGTAACTATATTACGAGCCACACGGCGTTTGGAGCGGCGCGGATGAACCTGCGGATGGAGTTCGGATCGTGCTGGGGCTGATAGTGATCTGAGCGGGCGTAGTGGTACTGGCGGCGGGGCCAGCGACGAATTTGCTGGCCCGGATGATGCCGCAGCAGCTGGATTCCGCGATCGGGTCGGCGGCTGGTGCGGGGGATGGCGCCGGAATCGGAGCGGCTCGGGGTGGCTGCGTGGTGCTGAACTGGGGGCTGATTCGGTCGATGGGTTCGGGGGATGAACTGGCCGCGGTGGTTGCGCATGAGAAGACGCATGTCCAGGAGCGGCAGGCTGTGGCTCGGGCTGGGGTTTGGACGGCTGTGTTTCCGAATGGGGCGTGGTGGGGCGTTGGTCGGGGCTTGGCGGTGTGAGTGAGGTGTTGAGGCGGGTCTGGGGGTGCAAGCACAAGAGACCCGCCGCAGCTCTGGGGAGCTACCCCCTTTTTGCCTCTTTTCAGGCGGCCTGCAGGGTGGTTCTGGTTTGGCTTTTTGGGGCCAGGTTGTAGCCGAAAAGGCAGATGTGGTCCCAGGCCCACAGGTTGACTACGGCGCATTCGGAGAGCGCTATCGCCACCTCTTTTTCCCAGGCGTAGCCGGGATGGAAGATGGGCGTCATGTGACGCATTGCTTCTTTTGGCCAGCCCAGCTGCCGGGGCAGACGGATTGCTTCGGCCGATAAGTTTAAGTCTCGGGACCAGGCTCCAAAGTCCAGGGCTTCGGTTTTGATGCGGTCGAAACCAGCGGTCGCGGGGGTGCTCCATTCCGGGGGCAGGTTTACGAACGAGTTTAGACGACCGCCTAAGTAGTGCAGGCCTGCGGGTCGCGGGTAGTTCACGTCGTAGGGGAAGAGCACCTCGATCTTTGCGGTTGGGTGTGCGGCGCGGATGGTGTCGGCTATGTCGAGGACGTGCTCGCGGAGTCGGGCTCGGAGGAACGTCGCGTCGACTCCGGCGTTGACTCCGTTCGGGTCGTCGTCCGGTGTGCGAAACAAACCCAGTGGTCGGCCTAAGGCTGCGAGTGCGGCGGCCTGGGTTTCGGCGTCGTAGAAGGCCATGCCACCGGTCGGGGTCGACACCTGGTAGTTGGTAAAGAACCACCAGAGGAATTCGCCCATCTGGATCTCTGGCGTCAGACCCGCGGCGGCCTGCATTCCGGCGATGCAGGTCAGCACGGCCTTTTGATAATTGCGCATTCCTGAACCGAAATTGCAGTGTGTCGACTTTAGCGAACCGAACCCAATGGCGGTCTCGACGGCCTGGTTGTTGGGGAACATCGCCGCGAAATCCGCGGGCGGGTTCACTAATTCCATCGATTCGGCGACCACGATCGGGCGGTTGCGAAGGGCGCATTCGGCAAACATGTCCGAGTGCCAGTCACGGGCTCCGCGGTTGAGGGCGGGGGACTGGGT
>JAWXCM010000366.1:0-7048 GCA_034408745.1 Bryobacteraceae bacterium | reverse complement strand
GCCTGCACCGGAATCTCCATCAGGTCTTCGCCGAAAATGGTGTTGCCGCGATAAATCTCGGCCATTTCGCGGATCACCCTTTCGCGCATGCCAGCCTGAGGCTCGTCCGGGCTGCATCGCCGCTTAGATCGGGTAGGCATCATCCTCGGTAGTGATCTCAACGTCCGCGATACCTTCCAGATCGAGCCAGTCCTGATCCGGAGACGCTGCTTACTGCGAAACCTCGGCGATGATTAGTTTGCACACTGATGTGTCTCCGCGGTCAGGCGAGGCAGGTCATGCCTTCGGCGTTCCCGTATCATCAGCCCCGCGACTCAGCTCGGTTCGTGCTGCTGCGGCGAGCGCCTGATACTTCGACCGGAACGCATCGAGGGTCTCTTCTTCGAGATCCAGCAGGGCGTTGTGTACGCTCTTGGTTGCGCGGATAAGTTCGCCCAGCTTTACCTAGATGGCTTCCGTGTCGCGGTTCTGAGTATTTTGAATGAGAAACACCATCAGAAATGTGGCGATCGTGGTCCCTGTGCTGATCACCAGTTGCCAAGTGTCGCTGAAGTGAAATAGGGGGCCCGTTACCACCCAGGCCAGGATCACTGCGACAGCCAGGACGAATATGCGCGGTTTGCCGCAAAAATGCGCAGCGGCCTTGGCAAATCCGGAATACCAAGAAGGTCCGGGCACAGTTACCGCCATTCAGAATACGCGCACCGCATTCTGCGCGAGGGCAGAATCATTTCGAAACGCCGAGATCGCGCATGATCGGCTTGAGTTCTTCATAGTGGTCATCGAGGAATTTCTGCGTGTCCGTGCTGTTCAAATAGGTCGTTGTCCAGAGGTTCCGATCAACATCGGCCTTCCATTCGTCCGTCTGGACAAGTTTGCTGAACGCGTCGTCCCAAAACGCGACTTGGGCCGGGGTGAGGTTCTTGGGGCCGACGATGCCGCGCCAGTTCGCAAAAACCGTGTTTGCACCAAGTTCGCGCCAGGTCGGCACCTTCGCGAAGTTGCCGCTAAGCCGCTGCGGAGAAGATACAGCAATCGCCTTGACCGCGCCGGCGACCATGTGCGCGTTCGCCACCGAAGGACTGGTCGCGACGAGATCGACGTGTCCGCCTAGCAGTGCCGGCATGACCTCGCCACCCGATTTGAAGACGACAAATCGCATTTTTGCCACGTCGACACCGCTGGCTCTGAGGGCAAGTCCTGTTGCGATGTGCGGGGCATTGCCGCGAGCGGTGGCAAACGCAATGCTGAAAGAGCCCGGCTCCTTCGCCAGTTTTTGCAGGAGTTCCGTGCCGTTGCGCATCGGAAAATCGCTGCGGGCGATCAGTACGACCCAGTCGCTGGAAAGGTGCGCCAGCGCGGTGAGATCGGCATGGCGCAATGGACTTGCGCCGGCAATGTGGTTGGTGAGCAGGTTCGGAAAAGTCAGCGCGATCACGTGCGCGTCGCCCGACCTCTGGGAGAGCATTGCCCAGGAGATCGAACCGCCACCACCGGCCTTGTTGATAACCGCGCTGCTGACCGGCATGAGTTTCCTGTCGTTGAAAATCTTCTGTACCGTCCTCATGGTCAGGTCGCCCGACCCGCCGGGACCGGATCCGACGATGAACTCGATCGGCTTTGATGGCGCCCATCCGGGAGCTTGGGCTATCCCCAGTTGTGGATGCGTGAGGACGGCAGTCAACAACGCCGATGCTGCGAAGGACTTGAGGCTCGTCCGAAGGTGCGGTGCCGGATAATCCAAGCGAGACATTTGCCTTCCTCTGGTTCAGGCGAGGGTCCGCAGCAGTGCGCGGGCAGTATGTTTCTCGGTTTCGAGGACGGCCGTCCGGATGTCCGTCGCACGCTGCTTGGATACCACCATGCATGCGTTGTCCATGAACTTGGCGGTGATTTCATCGCTCGTGAGCGCGCGATCCTCGGCCCCCCGGTTTACCGGTTCCATGTGCCTCAGTTCGCGACCGTCCTCAGTGGTGATGACCACGCCGCCAGAGAAGTACCGAGGATATCCTGAGGTCGGGTCAGCTTCACAATCCGTACGGTCGGCAAGCTCCGCAATCGTCTTGTCGTTCAGCACTTCCGGTTCCAATTCCGCCAGAGTCAGGCGGCCCCGTACCAGGCAGGCCGCGATACTGAACTGCGCGCTGAATTTTGCCTGATAGTCGGTAGTCGGGTGCCGTTTGGTGATCGGCGGATCGGCGACGATGTGCATTGTGGGCTGCGGGAGCAGTATCCTGATGCGCGCAATCTGCGCCGGCGTCAGATTGTGCCTGGCCCGAAGGGTCAACGCTGCGTCGGCCGATGCATGAATGAAGTGGCATACGGGAAACGGCTTGATCGCCGTCAGAGGCATCTCCCAGTGCTCGCCCAGACCATCGCTAATGGTGTCGAAGTCAATATCGTTCGCGAGCGCACCCAGATGGCTCCGATACAAGCCGAACTTGCCCTCGTATACCGTGCTGGGCGCGATGAATCCGTGCTTTGCCAGCTTGGCGGCCGTAATTCCCGCGACGCCGGCCCATCCCGGGTGCAGTCTCTTGTTCCATGCGCCGGTTGCCCTGAATTCGTGGCTCGCTGCGGCCGTGCTGCCGACGATACCCTGCGCCATGACCAGTTGTCCCGGCGCAAGCCCGAGCAGCCGTCCGGCAAGCAGCGCGCAGGAAAAATGCGCGCACAATCCGGTGGGATGAAATCCGATGTGGTGGAACCCGCCTTTCGCCGCCTTGCCGACGCGAATTGCGCTTTCCACTCCCAGCACGTAGGCGGCAAGCAGTTCCTGTCCGGATGCATCGATGTGTTCGGCGACGCCGAGCGCGCATGGAAGCGCCGAAGCGGATGGATGAATGATGCCCGCCATGTGCGTGTCGTCATAGTCGAGGCCGTGCGCAAGCGCCGCGTTCATCAGTACCGCATCCCTGAGGGGGAGGCGGCTGTCCATGCCGAGCACCGTATGATTCCCGGTTTCATCCATGGACTTCAGCCCGGCATGGATGTCTCGCGCAAAGTCGTAGCGCGTGGCGACCAGCGCGGTGCCGATGGCATCCAGCATATGCAGCTTAGCTCGATCGACGACGCTTGCCGGAATGTCCCGGTACTTCAGGCGATGCGCAAAGTCGGCAAGCCTTTCCGCCACAGTGCTGTCGCTTTGGACGGAGGCGGCCCTGATGCCTATGGATGCAGGTACTGCGCTCATTCCGGATTCTCCTGCTTCAGGTGAGGGATAGGAATTTTAAAGCCACTTTTGAGAGTATTCCGTGCTTTTCAGCTGTAGTCAATCTGGGAGTTTGTGACGAAAAACTTTAAAACCTGACCAGGATCGCACGTTGTCGTGTCTATGGTCATGCGAGCGGCGGAAGTTTGCCGCTCACGTGGCCAATAGGCACGAGCTATCTCTGACGAGCGGTTGCTCGTCATGCTGGCTCTACCACGCGATGCGCTGATCGAACTCATAGGCCGGTGACGGTTGGGCGTGCGGGTCGATCTCGGCCTGCCCGTCCTGCTGCATCTCCCACAGCGGCGGTCCGCGGGCCGGCTTGACAACCGGTGGTTATGTCTTCTCGCCCAGTTTTCCTAACCACGGTCTCGGTGATGAAGGCGATGATCCTCATCTCGCCGCCGCACTTCGGGCACAGCAGGGGCAGCACCTCATATATCCGTGCGAGTAGCCGCGCCTAGGAGTAACCCGCCGCTTTGCGCTGCGCCGGGTCTGCTGTAGTCTCGGCCGGCGGGGTCGTTCCAGTGTGCATGGCAGGATCGGCAGCCACCGGAGCGAGAACCTCGCCTGCCGGCTGCTCCAGCGCGGTGACCGCTGCCCGCAGCGGCGAGTTCGGCGCCAGCACCCCGATGTAGGGATGCCGATGGCGGCGTGGCACCGGGATTAGCGCCGCCAGCCGATCAAGCTGTTGCATCGATGTCAGCATCAGGCTGACGCTACCGCCCGGGCCGGGTTTCACACTCTCATAAACCATGTGCTCGGGATCGATCTCGCGCATCCGTTCCAGCGCAAAGGCTGGCTGTGCGCAGTAGCGCAGCAGACGTTCCAGCCCGTCGCGCTCGTGTGCCTCGATGCGCACCTCGGCATCGACCGAGAAACCGCCGCCGTGTTCCCATTCGGCCATGGTCTTGGCGTCTTCGGGTACCAGCAGTCCTCTCCGCTCGACCGCCCGCAGCAGTCGCCGGCGCATAGTCACCTGGACTTCTCTGATCGCGGACGCATCAAGTCCGCTGGCCGGTTAAAAACTGATGCCCCCGGCAGCATCGGTATCAAACATACTATCGACGAAGATGCAGTGATAGTGGAGATGGGTGTTGAATCCCCTCCGCGTCAAAGCGCAACAACCGTCTGCCCGTCCTGCAGCGACAGCCCGGTTTTGTAAGCTGACGAGAACTTCATAATCCGCGCCGCCAGTTCCGGTTCGTCTTTCGGGTCACAAATCAGCGTCTGGAAATGTTCGTTGTGCCTGGCCAGCCGGTAAGAAACCCGACCAATTTTTCCTTTCTCGATCGCCACGTCGACCAGCATCCCGATCCAGGAATCCTTGCCCGAGACGCCGGCATCGATCGCGCCCTTGTTGCTGCGCCAATGCCGGGTCTTGAACGAGAAGTTTCCTAACCCGTAGAACACCGGCCGGCCGCGGTACACCTCGATGGCCAATGGTTGGTGGGGACCATGGCCGATCACTATGTCCGCCCCCGCGTCGACGGCGGCGTGAGCTATATCCTCCTGGTACTCGAACACCTCATCAAGGAAACCCCAGTGATGGGAGGACACCACGATGTCCACCTCTTTTTTGAGCTTCTTGATGTCCTCCTGCATGGACTCGAGGTGATGCTTGTCCGCCCACGTGTGAATGATCGGCGGGACGCCCGGACGGTTGCCGATGGGGTACTCGATGTTGGGCTGGAACGACGTATAGCCCCTGAGCACCGCCACGCCGGGATAGTTCAAGCCGGCTTCGTGGTTGCTCGGCCAATACACAGACGTGTACTGGAGGAAACCCACGCTGATACCATCCTTGCGCACGCACGCGGGAGCACGCGCCTTGTCGCGGTTGATGCCGGCCCCGGTGTGCTTAATGCCTAGGGAATCCAGCTTCGCCAGGGATTTAATGATCTGGTCCGGCCCGTACGTCTGATTGTTCGCGCACCCCACTGCATCGAACCCACCATGCACGAGGGCTTCCGCGAGCGATGGGTCGGCGTACAGCCCGTCCTGGTCGAGGAAACTGTAACGGGAATCCCACCCTCCCATGCGTATTCTGCCGCCGAGCTTAGTCTCGGCACCTGCGCCCGGCGGCACGGGCTCCTCGCACATCACCATGCCTGGGAAGGCGGGCGGCTCTGAAAGCATGCATTCTAAGTTTCCGAACAGGACATCCGCTTTTTTCAGGATGGGCGCAGCCAGCGCAAGCGGCGTGGCCGCGTCATCGACCCCGCAAAAACTGACATCACCGACGAGATAGAGGTGTTTTTCCATGATTTCGCTTTATTCAGGCGTGATGCCTGCGTTCTTGATTACGGCATTCCACTTCTTGATTTCAGCGGCGAAATATTTTTGAAACTCGTCCGGGCCGCTGCCGATCGGTTCCGCCCCATCGTTGAGCAGCCTCGTCGAAATGTGACCGAGAGCGAGAACCTTGATGACCTCCGCGTGCAGCCTCTGACGTATGGGCCGCGGGGTCTTCGCCGGCGCAACCAAACCGTACCAGGTCGCGAATTCGTATCCCGGCACGCCACTCTCGGCGATCGTGGGAAGCTCTGGAGCCGCTTGCGCGCGCTTGCTCGTGGTCACGGCCAGCGCCCGAAGCGCCCCCGACTTCATGTGCGGCAGAATGGGAGGGAGGGCCCCGAAAGACACGTTCACTTCGCCGGTGATGGTCGCCAGCAACGCCGGGCCGGAGCCGCGATAAGGCACCTGGACGAGGTTAATCTTGGCCAGGGATTTGAACAATTCTGCCGACACGTGGGATGCTCCGCCAGTTCCGCTGGAGCCGTAATTGATGCTGCTTGGGCGGGCTCTGGCCAGGTTCACAAGCTCGGCAACGGACTTGACTGGCAGGGACGGGTTGACCGTCAGCACCATGGGCGCCGACGCGATCATCGTTATGGTATCGAAATCCTTGATAGGATCGTACGGTAGGTTCTTGACGAGACTCGGGCTCAACGCCATATTGGACGGAACGAGCAGCAGCGTATAGCCATCAGGGACGGCACGGGCCACCGTCTGGGCGGCCAGCGCGCCTTGAGCCCCGGGCCTGTTGTCCACCACCATCTGTTGGCCCAGCGCCTTGCTGAGTTCCGCGCCGATCAAACGAGCGGTCAGGTCAGCACCTCCTCCGGTCGAATATCCGACCAGCAGCCGGATCGGCCGTTCCGGATAATCGGCCAGAGACAAAGCAGGCAACCCCAAAAGACCAGCAGGAACCAGTAAGACCAACACCGGGCGAATAAGACGTAAACTCATGTCAAACTCTCCTCAAAATACATTCTTCTGAAAATGAGGCTAAGTTGCCCCGGCCTCTATCGAGATGGCTGCTGGCATCCAGGCTCGCCAGACAGCTAGGCGGCACCACGACGCTAGTGTCATACTTCAGCACGATCAGAGGATCGTTGCGCACGCAGTCCGCAAGCATGTCCCGCGACAACACCGGCGTTTGCAACGCCCCATGTTGAGGTCCGAAATAGGCAGAACGCTCGCCCCGGCCGATTCCGTTGCAATCACCGATATTCCATTGCGCGCGGCGGCGGCCCCAAAGCACCGTCGCTATCATGCGACACGTCACGATTTCAAAATCCTTGTTGGCTCCCCGGTGTCCGTATGTGCGCGCAGGCAAAACCGGCCAGCAGAACCTGCGTCGCCACAACGGCGCATCCGGCCAGCCAGAACACCGAGCCTGCAGTGCGCCTGACGGTGGCGCCAGTCTCACCCGGGGCACCGGCCTTGCCGCCCCTGGGATGCCGCTGCCTGCAAAACGGCATGCCGTGAATTGCGGCGAACCAGTCCATCACTAAACTGTTACGACGACTTCGCCGTTCCGGATTTCCACCG
>JAWXCM010000365.1:0-4356 GCA_034408745.1 Bryobacteraceae bacterium | reverse complement strand
CTGGAGAACTGGAACCAACTGGAGATGGACCTACGGGAACGAAAGCGGCGGAGAGCACCACAGGTTAAGATTCTTTAATCGCTAAGTTAGCGCTTATGGCCCCAGGGCCTGCCCCTGGGCCTGCCCCCCATGTCAGGTTTTTATGACTGGACACCAGACTAGTTCGAGGCCGGGACGACCGTTGGTGCGAAAGCCCGGGTGCGTTTGTGGATTCGCAGCAGAATGTATGGCAGCACGCGCGGCAGAACACGAGACTGAATGTCGGGCCAGAACTCGGGCAGCAGATTCCCAGTCGCGGATCCTATGCTGATAGCCACCATGCGGCTGCCCATCACGCTTCCGGTGCGGTCTGTCGACGGGTACCAGAGGTTCGACATGGCGACTCCCGCGGCTGTGCCAAGGAAGAAAGACCAGTTGGGCGCCTGCCGGCCGCCGTCGGTGCGAATGACAGCGACCCGGCTCATGGAGTATCCGACCTGTTTCCAGATACTGTGCTTCGGTCCCAGACGGAAATAGCGTGGATCCTGATGCAGTAGTGCCGGAAACACGGCGCCGGTGAGCGCACCCTGCGACATGATGTCGGCATAAGCAGCGCCCAGGCGCTTTTATACGCCTCGCGGTTGGAGCCATAGTTAGGAATTCCCCGGCTGAGGTGTGAGAGAGTAGCTCCCAAAGCGACGTCGCCCAATACGAACGGGTCGACGGTGCTCTTCACAAAAAGGCCGAACTTCTGCTTTGAAGTAAGCGGCGGAACGTTGCCGTCCGGATCGGAAACAGTTTGATAGTTCGGAATCAGTCCGAGAATTTTTGGCTGGGGTTTCATCGCCGCCGAACCAACTTCCTGCCCAAAGGCGCAGGAGAGAGGATTGCTGCCGCAGCCACCGAGAATCGAACCGAAATCATCCTGACAATTCGTCCTGCCTGAACTGAATAGTCTCGTTTGGTTTGGCGGCGCTGTGGTTACCGTGCTTTCTGTAAAGATCTTATGTGCGCACCCCCGAGAGACGTTAGTACACTGACAATGCGGCATGAAAATCCAGATCGGGCGTGTCGAGTGGACCTTTGGGGCTCTGCTGCTGGCCTACATTGGTCTGTCCTTCGTCCCTTCCACCCCCGAACTACTCCTCCTGTTTCTTAAGACCGCGGCATCGGCGTTCGGTGCGTGGGTGTTCATCCGGCTGACTCGCCGCATGGTGCGGGAGATGCTGTGGCGCCTCCGCAACCGGCTGATCGTCGCATATATCTTCATCGCTCTCGTTCCTGTGGTCCTGATTACGCTTTTGGTCGGTCTGGGCGCCTATTTGGTAGGCGGACAGGTGACCATTTACGTAGTCAACTCCGAGCTGGAGAGACGCACGGCCTCGCTGCGCGGCACTATCGAGTTCCTGGCTCGCGACGATCCATCTCAGCGGGTGGACTGGGCGAAGAACGTCGCCCCAGTCCTGGAGCGGATGAACCCGGGAATCGAATTGTTTGTGCAGGACCATGCCACCTGGAGTTACCCGGCCCGCACTTATCTCCCGAATCTGCCCGCCAACTGGACACCCGGCAACGGCCTCGTGCTCCGAAAAGGCGTCTTGTATGCGTGGTCATACGCCGTCGATGGCACCCGGCGGGTTACTGCGCTGGTCCCTGTTACGCGGGACTTTCTGGGCCTTCTGGCCCCCGACATCTGCGAAAGCACAATCCTCGACCTCAGTTCCGGACACAACCTGGTCCACCCGGCGCTGCCCGGGAACGCTGGGCCGTCCCACAACCGCTTCCCTCCGGCGGTGAACAACTTCGACTTCGAGATCCGGTGGGGCGCTCCGATCCCGGTCCACATGTGGGATAACACCGCCACGGTGGAAAACGAGTGGCTCACGATTCGCACACGCCCTTCCGCCGTACTTCGGACGATCTTTGCTCAGAAGGTGGACTGGGCGTCCGGCATCGTTCCACTGCTTTTCTTCTCGGTCGCAATCTTGTTTCTGACAGCAGAAATTATCGCGATGATGATTGGGGTATCGCTGACGCAGACGATCACGGGCGCCATTCACGACTTGTACGGCGGTACGCTGCGTGTGCGCGGGTCTGATTTCAGCCACCGCATCCCGATTCACGGCAAGGATCAGCTGGCTGAGCTGGCCACGTCGTTCAACGAAATGACGGCCAATATGGAGCGGCTTCTGGTGATCGAGAAGGAGCGGCAGCGCCTTCAGGCCGAGCTCGAGATTGCGCGCGAGGTGCAGAACCAGCTGTACCCGCGCAACGTGCCGGAAATGCAGAGCCTCTGCCTGACCGCGACGTGCAATCCCGCGCGTATGGTCTCCGGCGATTATTACGACTACCAGCAGGTGGACAGTAACCAGGTCGCCATCGCCATCGGCGATGTAGCGGGCAAGGGCATCTCGGCGGCGCTGCTGATGGCAACCATCCAGTCCTCCTTTCGCTCGCAGTTACGGTCGAGCAAGGCGGGGCTGAGCGTATCGACCTCAGCGCTGGTGGACCACCTGAATCAGCAGCTTTACGCCGACACAGCGCCGGAGAAATACGCCACGTTTTACCTGGGCGTTTACGACGACGGAGCCAGCACGCTGACCTACACCAACGCCGGACACCTTCCGCCGATCCTCGTTCGCAACGGGACGGCCGAGCGGCTGGAGGTAAACGGCATGGTGGTTGGTGCGTTCCCCTTTGCGCAGTACGGCGAGAGCCAGATCCGGCTGCAGTCCGGGGATCTGGTTTGCTTCTTTACCGACGGTATTTCCGAGCCCGAGAACCCCTACGGTGAGATGTTCAGCGAGGAACGTATCATTGACCTTTTGATCCGCAACGCCCACCTGGACGACGCCGCGATCATTCGCAGCATTATGGAGAGCGTCCGCGAGTGGACCGGCTCCGATGAGCTGCAGGACGACATGACGCTGCTGCTGGTACGGAGGCGCTGAGCAATGGAGATTTTACTTCGCCGCCTCGCGCTGGTTGTCTGTGCCATTGCGATTGCGGTCGCCATCGGGTCGACTGGCTACATTTTGATAGAGGGCTACACGCCGCTCGAAGCCATCTACATGTCGCTGATGACGGTCACGACGGTGGGATATGGCGAAGTCCGGAAGCTGTCGGATGCCGGACGAATCTTCAACTCGTTCTTCATGCTGCTCGGCGCCAGCACTCTGTTTCTGGCGATCGGCGTTGTGACCCAGACGGTGATTGAGCTGGAGTTCAGCCACTATTTTTCCAAACGGCGCACCAAACGAATGATTGAAAATCTCAAGGACCATTACATTGTTTGTGGCTACGGACGTGTGGGCCGCAACGCTGCCCAGGAACTGCACCGTGAGGGCGTACCGGTCATCGTTCTGGAACGAAACGAAGCCAAAGTAGAGTCGGCGATGCACTCCGGTTTGCTGGGGGCACTCGGCGACGCGACGCTCGATTCGAATCTGCGCGGCGTCGGGATTGACCGCGCGATCGGCCTGATTGCTGCGCTGGCCTCGGATGCGGACAACCTGTTCCTGGTGCTCTCCGCCAAGACGCTCAATGCGAAGCTGAAGATCTCAGCCCGCGTACTGGAAGAAGAGGCCGAAAGCAAGATGCGGCGCGCCGGAGCCGACACTGTGCTGGCACCGTATAGCATCACCGGGGCTCGACTGGCGCAGGCAATCCTGCGGCCCCACGTGGTCCAGTTCCTCGATTTCGCGACGATCGGACTCACAGACGTGGGCATTGAGCAGGTTGCCGTGAATCAGGACAGCGTGTGCGTGAAGCGCTCTCTGGCCGACCTGCAGATCCGCCGCGAAATCGGCGTGATTATTCTGGGAATACGCCGGGCGTCGGGGGAAATGCTGTTTAATCCGGATGCGACGGTGAGCCTCGATGCCGGGGATCACCTGATTGCAATGGGCAACCACGAACAACTGCAGCGCCTGGAACGGCTGGCGCAACCGAGACGGGCATGACCGGCACCATCCCCGTTCTCACAGCCGCGGAGATGCGGGAGGTTGACGCCAGCACGATTGTGCCTGGCATTCCCGGCAATATTTTGATGGAGAATGCGGGGCATCGTGTGGTGGAGTTTCTCGACGGTCGCTACGCCCCGCTCGGCGAGCACCGGATCGTGATCCTGTGCGGGAAGGGTAACAACGGCGGCGATGGCTACGTGATCGCGCGCCAGTTGTGGACCCGGTTCCGTCCTGCCGCGCTGCATGTGGTCTCGGTGTTTGGCGATGATGCGGCTTCTGAGCCTCGGCGGATGCTGGAGGTGACGGGCTGCGCCGTGCACGATGCCGTTGGGCCGGAGATGCGTGTTGCGACTCTGGTGATCGATGCGGTGCTTGGGACCGGCGTCGTGGGCTCGGCGCGGGGTCGGGCGCT